>JAJRYT010000179.1 GCA_024275635.1 Chloroflexota bacterium
GCGTTGAAACGCACTAAAAACGCATCAAAATGGCCGCCATTAACCTGTTTTAACAGGTTTCCTTCTTTCTAGCCGGGCATTTCAATGCTCGGCGATTACGGTGAGACTGTAAAGATAAATGGCTCATTTCTGAACCATGTCGTAGGAAACATGATTCTTGTGAGCAGCGATATCGTTGGGTCGGCCTGGTTGCCGGTGTTATAATTCGGCAACAGCAAGCAAAAGAGGGCTTATGAAATTATCAGTTATCATCCCCGTGTACAACGAACGAGAGACGTTGAAAGATATTGTGGAAGCAGTTTTAGCCGTTAAGCGGGCTTATGAAATCGTCATTGTGGATGATGGGTCGGCCGATGGCACGCGCGAGTTATACGCGGACATTGCCGCTTTGGACGACTCTATCAAGATTCATTTGCATGAAACGAATATGGGAAAAGGAGCGGCAGTGCGAACCGGATTTAGCGTTGCCAGCGGTGATATTTTCCTCATTCAGGATGCGGATTTGGAGTATGATCCGCGCGATTATGAGATGTTGGTGCGTCCCATTGAAGAGGGTAAGGCAGCGGTTGTGTATGGTTCACGTTTCCGCGGCGGGCCGACGAAAACGATGTTTTTCTGGCACATGGTGGGCAATAAATTGCTGACGCTTATCACCAACATCCTTTACAATACCATCCTCACTGACATGGAAACCTGCTACAAAGTGTTCCGGGCCGATGTGGTGCGAAATATCCCGCTGCGTTCCAAAGGGTTTGAGTTCGAGCCAGAAGTAACCTCGAAGGTGTTGAAACGCGGTTATCGCATTTATGAAGTGCCTATTTCTTATAACGGCCGTGAGTTTGATGAAGGTAAGAAACTCAATCCCTGGCGGGAGGGGCCGAAAGCGTTGTATTATTTGCTCAAGTATCGCCTTGTAGATTGATTGGAAATCAGAAGGCAGAATTAAGGACGGAATGCAGGAAAGCGATAAATGTTGGTTGTGGGGGGTGACGGGTGTTGCTGCGATTGTTCGTTTTCCAGCGCTTTTTGCCAATCATTTTCATGCTGACGAGGCATTGTTTGCCAGCTATGCCCGTTTGATTGCTGTGTGGCGGGACCCGCTGCTGCAAACGCCGGCGGTAGATAAACCGCCGCTGTTGTTTTATTCGCAGGCGATCTTTTACCCGTTGTTCGGGCCGGTAGAATGGGCGGCGCGTTTGCCTGATTTTATCGCTTCGCTGCTGTTGGTTCCTCTGGTAGGGCTGTGGGCGTGGCAGGTATATAAGGCTGGGAAAACGGCCGTTTTTGCCGCCGCCTTGATTGCCCTGCTGCCATTGCCCATCCAATTCAGCGCCACCGCTTTTACCGATCCCTTGTTGACATTTTTTTTAGTCGCGTCCCTGGCGGCGATGAGAAGTAAGGGGCCTATTCCCGGATTTTTATTTGGCTTGAGCGTGATGACAAAGTACCAGGCGTGGTTATTTTTGCCTCTGCTGGTTGGGCTGGGCTGGCAAAGCGGTTGGCGCGGGCGGGATTGGGGACGCTGGCTGGTCGGATTTTTGCCCGCGATGGCGTTATTGTTGTTGTGGGAGGTGGCGCGGACGGGCGGCGTCGCTTTGTGGTCAACCCAGCTTGCTAATTTTGGCGGCATCCGGTTGATCTGGTCATGGGAATTGTGGCCGCGGGCGCGCGTATGGTTTACTTTGTGGGGGCAGGCAGCCGGCGCCAATTGGTTGGGCGGTCTGCTGCTGATTTTGCTGGTTCTGGCAGGGATTCGCGCCTGGCGGCGGCGCGATCAACAGGCGTTGACGACCCGATTTTTGCTGTTATTTGGACTGGGCTACTGGCTGCTTCATTGGCTCCTGGCTGTTCCAGTTTGGGATCGTTATTTACTGCCCTTGTTTCCCATTTTGGCGCTCATCACCGGCTACCTCTTCTCATTCCTCATTCCTCATTCCTCATTCCTCATTCTTTTACTGCTGCTGCCGGGAGCCTGGGAGGCGCGGAACGGCCGTTTCCCCATCGGCGGTTACTCTGGAGCGGATCAAGGAGCGGCGGTTGTGGCCCAATCATTGAACAATGCGCCCTACGGGACGGTGTTGTATGATCATTGGTACAGTTGGCAGTGGCGGTATCATTTGTTTGACAAGCGCGTTTACGTGAGCTGGTTCCCGGATCCCGACGCGCTGGTTGAGGAATTGGCCGCCTTTGGCCGGGATGGCAACCCGCATTACCTGGCTTTACCCCATTCAGCCGCTGCGCGGCCCGTCAAACGCGCCGTAACCCAGGCCGGTTTTCGCTTACGGCCGGTTCCACTGGCGGCGCCGGCGGCGATTGATTTGTATGAAGTGGTGAGTACCGGAGATGCACGATGACCAGGCTGTACGACAAAACTGCTTCCCGTTTCTCGCTTCCCGTTTCTCGCTCCCTGCTCCTCGCTTCCCGCTTTACTCCTTTCCTGGGTTTACTGGCGCTGGTGTTGATTTTCTTTAACAAGATGGCTTTCAGTAATCTGATTCTGGCGCGAGGGGATACGTTTTTATATTTTTACCCGTATTGGCAGGCGGCAGCGGCGGCGCTGCGTAACGGCCGTATTCCCCTCTGGAACCCTGATTTGTTCATGGGCGCGCCGTTTTTAGCCAACAGCCAGGCCGGATTTTTCTACCCGCTCAACTGGCCGGTCTGGCTGCTGCTGCCCACGCCTTACGCGGTCAGCGCCAGCATCTTGGTCCATTTGATTATTGCCGGTTGGGGGACGTATCTGGCTGCCCGGCGGGTGTTGTTGTTAAGCCGGTCAGGCGCATTTTTAACGGCCGTTCTCTTTGCCCTGGGCGGCTACTTGACGGCCCAGGTGGAGCATATCAACCAACTACAAGGGCTGGCCTGGCTGCCCTGGTTTTTTGTGGCGGTGGGGGGGCTAAAGACTGCGAGACTAAAGACTGCGAGACTAGAGACTACGAGACTAGAGACTGCGAGACTAGAGACTGCGAGACTAGAGACTACGAGACTAGAGACTACGAGACTAGAGACTGGAGACTGGGGATTGATGTTGTGTCGGGGAACGGCCGTTGCTCTCCTGTTTAGTTTGCAACTGTTGGCCGGACATACCCAGACGGCCTTCATCACAGGCGTGGGTGTGTTAATTTTTGTGGCGGCCAGCGGCAAATGGCGCGCGACTCGCTCCCCGCTCCCCGCTCCCCGCTCCCCGCATCCCGCTTTCTGCTTTCTGCTTCGCGCTTTCCCGCTGCTCTCAGGCGCTTTGCTGGCCGTTTTACTGACGGCCGTTCAGCTCCTGCCTACGTTAGAATTAGCCCGACATTCCAGCCGGCAGGGAGGACTGGCGTTTAATGAGGTCTTGTCATTTTCACTGCACCCGCTTTTGTTGGGGCGCAGTTTGCTGCCCGCTTACGGCCAGTCTTTATTTTCCGAATACGCCGCCTTTTTGCCTCTGGCGGCGCTGATTTTGGCCGTGATAGGGGCGTGGCAGTGGCGGCGGCAGCCGGCGGTACGGCCGTTTTTGGTCATGACAATCCTTGCCTTCCTGTTAGCGCTAGGCCGATTCACGCCGCTATATTGGCTGTTGGCCCGGCTGCCCGGCTTTGATTTGTTCCGCGTTCCGGCGCGCTGGCTGGCCTTGTATGCGCTGGGGATGGCAATGTTGGCGGGCGTGGGTGGGGAGGCGATGAGGCGAGACTGGCGATTGGAGAGTGGGGACTGGGGGGGGGGACGGCCGTTTCGCTGGGGGATCATCCTCCTTATACTTCTCATCGGCTGGAGCTTTTTGGCCGTTCCGCTGGCCCGCTTCATCCCGCTTGGCCCCGAAACGCCCGCCGCCTGGCCGGCCTGGACGACCATTCTCGGTTGGGCAATCGAACTGACTGTCTTGGCCCTGGCCGGGCGCGTTAAGTGGATGCAGCGCCGGCTGCTGCCGCTTGTCCTGGTCTTGGTATCGTTGTTTCTGGCGTCGCGCACCCTGCCATACAACAATTTAACCACACCTGAAGCGTATTTCGATTGGCGGCCGCCCATAGCGCGGATAAAAATGGATACCTCTGTGCCGCCGGGTCGTTTATTGAGCCTTTCCAACATCTTCTTTGACCCCGGTGACCAGGGAGAGATTGATGCGATTTATGCCGATCAGCTTTCCGAAGCGGCGCGTTACGATTACACAATCGCTATCAAACAAAAAGAGATCATTGCGCCCAATTTGCCGATGGCCTATGGGGTGTCTTCAGTGGATGGGTTCGATGGCGGGATTTTACCAATCTCTTCGTATAGCGAGTTAATGCAGCTTATCCTACCTAATCAAGTAAAAACGGTGGACGGCCGTTTACGTGAACATTTAATGGCCGGTTCCAAAGCGGCCGTTCCCGAACCGCAATGGCTCGATCTATTTAATACCCAGTACCTCATCACCGATAAAACAGGCGATACCTGGCAGGCAATCGATTCTGAACAAGATGTATTCTTTGATTTGCAGCACCCTGTAACATTGGCTCCGGGCACAGAAAAGCGGGTTGGCTATGTCCCTCAATTTCTGGCTACCGGGCTGGTTTTTATTGCCGGTGGGGAAGTCGGGACGGTTCAAATTAGTACTGCCAACGAGGTATGGGAGCTTGTTCCCCAGGTTGTGTCTGACGATTTATGGCGTGTTTCATGGCCGGAAGCGGCGGTAGTGGAGGCGATTTCGTTGGCGGCTTCGGCTTCCGGCGAATGGGGAATCAAGGGGTTGTCGCTTATCAACGAGGATGACCAGACATCTCAATCGCTGGTTTTGGGGCAGTACCGCCTGCTTCATTCAGGGGATGTGAAGATTTACGAGAATATGGATGTGCTGCCTCGCGCTTTTTTGGTTCAAAACTGGCAGTGGCAACCGGATGTGGCGGCGGCTGTTGGGGCTATGCGTGAACCGGGCCTGGAGCTTCGGGAAACGGCCGTTCTCCTCGGCTCCGGCGAGGACAGTCACTCACCGAAGGCAGCCGGGCAGGCGGTGATTGTTCGATATGCGCCGGAGCAGGTAGTCATACAGGTTGAAAGTGACAGCCAGGCCGTATTAGTACTAACGGATGCTTTTTATCCCGGTTGGACGGCCGTTGTGGATGGACAAACGACAACTATTTATCAAATGGACGTCTTGTTCCGTGCTATAATGATTCCTGCAGGCTGGCATGAGGTCATTTTTACTTTTACGCCGCGTAGTTATGAAAACGGCCGTTTGTTGAGCCTGTTCGGATTGGTGATTACATTATTGGTATTGGTAGCAGGCATCAAACGTATTCGTATGAAACACAGACGTGTTTAATGTGGAGCCTGTCCCCCCCTTCAGGAGGTAATCATGAAACGCGCGTTTTTACTGGTATTTGTCGTCCTCACCGCCGTCGCTGGCATTTTTTTACTGACTGCCCTTTTTACTGTGCCTACAGCCCAAGCCGTTCCCGTCAATTCAGACGATCAAATAGATGGGCCGGCCGTCGTGACCGAACCGCACATTCTAATGACAAAAAGCATCACTTACTATGATGCCGCCAGTGTAGCCATTGACACGGTAACGAGCCTATTCGTTGATGATTTTACGGCCTGGAATCGCTACCAGGGCGGCGAATTTGACGCCATTTCTCCGCCTCCAGAAGTCATTTCCGCCGTTCTCAACAGTCCATATGCTTCACAGCTATACACCACAACCGAAATTGCCACTAACTATTTTGGTTTTTCAACTGACGTCCCTCCTTTCAACGATCCGCTTGTGCGCGCGGCCTTTGCCTCGGCCCTGGACCGCCCCAGCCTCATCAGTGACACAATGCAGGGTGATGCTCCCCCTACTTTGACCTTTACACCGCCTGGCGCATTCGGCTATGTAGATGGGTATACCATGGGAATCGGCCGTCCCTATTCGCCAACATTGGCCGTTAGTTTGCTTGCCTCTTCAACTTATACCGGCACGCCAACCATCACGTTGATGGTAGATGACCAGGATCGGTCTATCCGTCTGGCCAAAGCGGCTCAACAAACCTGGTTTAATGTCTTGGGTATTAGCGTTACTTTGCAAATAAAGCCCTGGCCTGAATATACGGATTTACTTGCTAATGGCGCTGCCGCCCAGCGCCCCGGCATCTTCCGATTGGGGTGGAAAGCAGATTATCCGGACGCCAATAATTTCTTAAATGATGGCATCCTGGGCATGAACTACACGCGCTATAACAATCCTAACTACGATGCCCTGGTTATGGCGGCAGCGTCAGAATCGAACCCATCCGTTCGTTCCGATATGTACAAGCAGGCCGAAAGCTATTTGGTGATGACAGATACGGCGATTGCGCCTATTTACAATTACATCAGCTATGATCTGACGCGCCCCACGTTAAATCGAACCTATCATCCTTTTGGCGGCCAGCATGTAGATGAGTGGGTTTTCCCTGCGCCGGAAACGCTGGAACTGGTTTGGGGCGAACCCCGAACGCTTGATCCGGCGTTGGCTGACGATCCGATGACGACGAATTATGTGAATCAACTGTTCTTGGGTTTGACAGGTTTTAACCCAACAACTGGCGCTGTTGTACCAGAACTGGCTGTTGGGTGGATCTCCTCACCGGACGGCAAAGTATACACGTTTACCCTGCGCAGCGATGCGCTGTGGACAGACGGCAATCCGGTCACGGCTTATGATGTGGAATATGGTATTCGCCGCACGCTTAATCCTGATACGGGCGCGTTTTACGGGAGTGATTTATTGCATGGGATTCAAAATGCGCAGGCGCTGGATGCAACGCATGTCCGCTTTGATCTTATGGAACCGATGGCCTATTTCCCCATGCTTCTGGCGCTGCCCCAGGCACGGCCGCAGCCACAATGGACGATTGAAACGTATGGGGCCGATTGGACCAGTCCGGCGAATATCGTTTCTAATGGGCCGTATCGACTCATGGAATGGCAGTCGGCGCCCCGCGTGCGTATTCAAAAGGTTGGGGACGGGCCAGCGGCGGCTGGTAATAATCTAGGTTTTCATATTCAATTTTGGAATGATGGCGGCGCGCCGGCCGATAATGTGGTGATTACGGATACGCTTTTGAGCGGCATGGTTTACATCACGGATACGGGACTGATCACGCATACCGGCATTGGCTCTTTTAGCGATCCGCTGGTGTGGAATTTGGGGACGTTGCCGCCGTTTAGTTATGGTGAATTTGAGGTGTTTGTGCAGGTAACGGCCGTGCAGTCGCAAACCATCACCAACACGGCTCAAATCACCACCAGTACGCCCGGAGATTTGAGCCAACTCTGGGAACGAGAAATGGGGTGGAGCGACGTCGTTCGCGCCAATAACACCCATCTGAGCATTACCAAAACGCTGCAAAACCCCTTCATCGCCCCCGGCGCGGATTTAACGTATGTACTCGATGTTTGTAACGGGCTGCCTGCGGGGTCTACGGCCAGCAGTCCGGTCACGATCACCGACACGCTGCACCCATCCCTCACGCTGCAAAGCTGGTGGACGGCCGGCAATTTCTTTTGGGATGATTCGCAAAGTGTTGGACAAAACCTGGTGTTGCAACGGCCGTCTGTCCCCGGTTATTGGTGCGACCAGATTTTCATCGTGGCCCAGGTGGACGCCGGGGCGATGCCGGGACAACAAATTGACAATTCCGTTGTGATCACTGCCAGCAGCGACCTGGAACCGGGCGACAATGCCGCCACACACATAGGTAATGTGGTCGATTTTGTTGATTTATCACTCACCAAAACTGTCTACCCGGACCCGGTTATGCAAAACCAGCCGCTGACCTACACGCTGTCTGTCAGCAATAACGGTCAGGTGACAGCGACCAATGTCATTCTGACCGATACGCTGCCTGTGGGGGTCAATTTTGTCCAGGCGTCGCCTGGTTCCCCCATTTGTATAGAAACGAGCGGGACAATGGTGTGCGCCCTGGGCAGCATCCCGCCGAGCGGGGCGGCATTTGTGGATGTGGTTGCTATGCCGTCCATTTCCGGGCAAATCATCAATTATGCCGCGGTGAGCGCGTTTGAATTTGATTCTAACCTGAATGACAATTTTGCCAGCGCTTCATCTTTTGTCGCCCCGGCAACCACAGATCCAATTATTCTCGCGGTAGATCCCAGTTACGGGTTCAATGATGTGCAGTCATCGTTTGTGATTACAGGGTTTAATTTTCAGCCAGGCGCTGTTGCTTCGCTTGATGGGACGCTGCCGTTGACGACAACTTTCCTGGGCGGCGCGTCGTTACAGGCTGATGTTCCCCCCGGTTTGACGCCGGGCACTTATGATGTGTGGGTGACGAATCCTGACGGCGCCACGGATCTGTTTTTGTACGGGTATACGGTGATTGCCAACCAGCCGCCGGTGGTGACGGCCGTTTCTCCGCCCCAAGGTCCGAGTGGTATCCCCATATTCATTGACATTTTTGGTTCTAATTTTGTTGATGGCAGCATGGCCAGACTATCACCCGGTTTTTACCCGTTAAATATGGTTTTCATTGACAGCGCCCATTTGCGAGCCATTGTTCCCCCGCTTGTCCCGGCCGGTTTGTATACAGTGGAAGTGGCCAATCCTAACGAAGCATTTGGGCAGCTGATTAATGGGTATGAAGTATTTGATACGGCCGTTAACACCGATTTATTCGCCGAACCGTTCGATTTCTGGCGGTCGCCGCTGAGTATTCGTATGGGCGATCCCATCACTCCTCAAATTGGGTTAGATGTGCGACGTCAGGGCGGAGCGGCCACCTTGCCCAGTGTGGCCGTTGATTTCTACATCGGTGCGCCCGGCAGCGGGATGTTGATTGGCCGGAGCCAGGCGCTGTCATTGGAACCAAACAATTTCCAAACAACCATTCCGCTGGCCTGGACGCCGCCTGGGGCCGGGCAGTTCACCCTCTTTGCCGTCATTGATCCGGATAATGCCGTAACAGAAACGGTAGAAAGCAACAATATCGTCAGCCGAACGATAACCGTTTTGCCGCTGCTGCCTTCAGACACAACCCCGCCAGTTATCACTGATTTTACTGTCAACGGCGGCGCTGACAGCATAGATCAGCGCCAGGTGATGTTCGATGTGACGGCCACAGATGAAGTCGGCGGGTCTGGCGTGCTCAGCGTGTTGTATGTGGAATATGAATATGATCAAAGCATTGGCGACTGGATTCCCGTTCAGATGAGTGATTGGCTGGCCTATGCTGACGCGCACGTCAATTATCCCTGGGCGCTGCTGCCATCGCCGGGCATTCATTATCTCCAGGCCTGGGTGGCCGATGGCGCCGGTAATGTGTCAGCGCCGTTCTCCCGCTTTATCAGCTACCAGCCGGATTCGATTTCTATTGCCGCCGGTCAGGTGCATGTGTATCGCAAGATGTTGACTGCCGGCGACGGGCTGCTTGTCCGCCTGACTGTACTGGACGGGGGGACAACTGATTTGTATGTGTGGAAACCGGACGCCACATTGGTTGAGGTTCACGAAGGTGTCACATCGCTCCAAGAAGTGGTGTTTACCGCTGATCAAGATGGCGTGTACCAGATTGAAGTAGAAGGACAAACGAGCGCTGAGTATAAATTGGAATTCGTTTTTACGGCCGGGCCGGTAAGCGTGCCGTTAGCCCTGGGACGCATCCAACGGGCGCGTTCAACGCCATTTTTCCTGCCGGATGATGAGCCGGGTGACGACGCCGGTTTGCCCAGCGCGCCATCCAATAATGTCAGTATTATGCTGCCAATTATTATGAAGAATTGATTGTGGCGACTGCGTGAAGTTTGTCATTAAACGGCCGTTATCATGCTCATATTAGTTTATGAAAGGTAACGGCCGTTTTCGCTTTCGTGCTATAATGCGCCCCACTCGAATCTTTAGCAAAACGAAAAGGCATTGATCGCTATGTCCTCTATTTGGCAATCCTTCATTCCTTATCACATTGCCCGCAACCTGGCTGAACACTCCCAACGCACAAGCCAGGAGCAGCGATTGACGGCCGTTGCCCTATTTGCCGACGTATCCGGTTTCACAGCCATCAGCGAGGCTTTAGGCGCCACCGGCAAAGCTGGTTCCGAAGAGCTGACAGCCATCCTCAACAGCTACTTTGGGCCAATGATTGCCCTTATCCGCTCCTATGGCGGCGTCATCGCTAAATTCGGCGGCGACGCCATGACCGTATTTTTCCCCTACGACGAAAAATCTGCAGCCAACACCGTTTGCCGCGCCGTACAATGCGCCCTCGATATGCAAACAAAAATGGCCGATTATCAAACCATTCAAACCCAGGCCGGTACATTTAGCCTGGCGATGAAAGCCGGCCTGGCCGCCGGCCCATTGTTTTGCGCCAGCGTTGGACATCTCGCTCTGCGCCTGGAGAGCATCGTTGCCGGCAGCGTTTTAGACCGCTGCGCTGCGGCCGAACATTGTGCCCAGGCTGGCGAAGTTGTCCTGCACCAAGAACTGCTAACCGCTACCGAAAGAATCGAGACCGTGCCCAAACAAGGTGAATTTCGCCTGGTCAAGAGCGTCGTTCAGCCGGTGGATCTGGCTCCCTTACCGCCAATTGCCGCTTTGCCGCCCCAAACTATTGAAACGATTGCCGCCTACATGCACCCTGTCATTGCCCAACGCATCAAAACCGACCAGACCCGGTTTATCAATGAACATCGTCAGGCAACTATTTTGTTCGTCAGTTTTCCCGGCTTTGACTACGATGGCGATCCGGCCGTGGGCGAGAAGCTGCAAGCCTATCTCTATCGGGTTATCCAAATAGTAGAACGTTACGATGGTTACCTGAACAAAGTTGACATGGGGGATAAAGGGAGCAAATATATCATTTTGTTTGGGGTTCCCATTGCCCATGAAGATGATGAAGATCGCGCCCTGCGCTGCGCGTTGGATATTCAAGCGCTGCCAGGAACGGCCGTTAGCATAGGCGTAAACACCGGGTTTGTTTTCAGCGGGCAGGTTGGTTCCGAAATACGCCAGGAATACACCGTTATGGGCGATGCTGTTAATCTGTCCGCCAGGTTGATGCAATCGGCTGCCTGGGGACAGATCCTGGTAAACGACCCCACCCGCGAAGCCGCTGGCGATGCCTTCACCTGGGGCGTTGAGCGCTCATTGAAGGTGAAGGGCAAAACGCAGCCCATCAAATGTTATGCGTTGCAGGGCCTCAAGCGCCCGGCCGCACTCCAATTACAAGAATCAGCTTATGCGCTGCCCATGATTGGCCGCGAGACCGAATTACAAAACATTCACAAACAGTTAACCCGTGCCTTGCACGGGCGGGGTCAAATCATTGGGATCACCGCCGAAGCTGGGATGGGTAAATCACGCCTGGCCGCCGAAGCGATTAAGTTGGCGATGGCCCAGGGATTTGCCGGCTATGGCAGCGAATGCCTTTCGCATGGCACAAACACAAGTTATTTAGTGTGGCACAATCTTTTGCGTAGTTTCTTTAGGCTTGATCCCACCTGGACATTGGAAAACCAGATGCAGCGCCTGGAAGCCAAACTCACATCCATCACTCCGGCATTGACGCCGCGCCTGCCTTTATTGAGTCGTGTTCTCAACCTGGCAATACCCGATAACGCTTTAACACGACCAATGGATGCGAAATTGCAGAAAACATCACGGGAAGCGTTAGTCGTGGATTGTATCCATCATGCAGCAGCGGAAAATCCGCTGCTGCTGGTGTTGGAAGATTGTCATTGGATTGATTCCCTCTCGGCCGATTTGCTGCAAGCCATTGGTCGTCATATAGCTAATGTGCCTGTCTTAATTCTCGTCATTTACCGTCCCCTAGAATCAGAACACACCCAACTGCAAGTGACACATCTTAGTCATTTTCATGAGATACGACTCAAGGAATTTACGCTTGCCGAAGCCGAGAAACTGATTGGTTTGAAATTGGCGCGCTTTTTTGGCGAACTGGGCAGCATTCCGGCCGAGTTTATCGAGCGCATTACAGAACGCGCCCAGGGGAATCCATTTTATATTGACGAGATGATCAATTTAATACGGGATCGTGAGATTGATCCGTCCAATGTGGCCGCGTTACGAGCGCTGGATTTACCGGGCAGCCTGCATAATTTGATCATTAGCCGGCTCGATCAACTGGCAGAATCTGCTAAAACAACCTTGAAAGTGGCCAGCGTCATTGGACGGTTGTTTAAGGCGCGGTGGCTGTGGGCTGTTTATCCTCAATTGGGAACGCCTGACCGGGTGAAGGAGCAGTTGGCTTTATTGAATAAACTGGATATTACGCCGGTGGAGCAGCCGGATTCGGAGGAGATAGAATATTTATTTAAGCATATTCTGACCAGGGAAGTTGCTTATGAAAGTCTGGCTGTGGCCACGCGGCAAATGTTGCACGAGCAAATTGGATTGTATATTGAACGTTCCTTTTCCGATGAATTGGAACAATACGTTGATTTATTGGCGTATCATTTTGGATTGAGCCGCAACAGCGAGAAGCAAAAAATTTATTTTCGATTGGCTGGTAAAGCGGCCCAGGCTACTTATGCCAATGATGCCGCCATCGAATATTATCAACAACTGCTGCCTTTGTTGGCCCCGGCGGAACAGAGCGCAGCGCTGTTGGAGCTGGGCGCTGTGTGGCAGTTGGTGGGTAAGTGGGATGATGCGGAAGCTGTTTATGAGCAGGCGTTGACAACGGCCAAGCAGTTAAACGACAAGGAAGCGCAGGCGCAGTGTGAATATAAGAAGGGGGCGCTTTTGCGGTTTCAGGGGGCTTATGACGATGCGTTGGCGTGGCTGGCGCGGGCACAGTCGCAGCTGGAGGCGTCGGGCGACCAATTGGGATTGGTCAATGTGCTCCTGGAGGCGGGTATTGTCTATTGGAGTCAGGGGGAGTACACACGGGCCTTGTCTCTTTTTGATCGCTGTCAACAAATTGGGCAAGAATTGAATGATTTGCGCTCCATTTATCGGGCTGTCGGCAACATGGGCAATCTTTACCGGACGCAGGGACATTATGATCGGGCGTTGCGTTGTTATGATCAATGCTATCAGATCGCGGTTGAACTTGATGATCGACTGGGTGCGGGGGTGGCTACGGGTAACAGCGGCGGCGTTTATTTGGATACGGATGATTATCCGCAGGCGTTGGATTCGTTTGCCCAGTATTTTGATATTGCGTTTGAGCTTGGTTACCGGTATGGGATGGAAATAGCCGTCGGGAATATGGGGGAGGTGTATGAGAAACAAGGGGATTATCGGCGCTCGTTGGCCTGTTACCGGTATAATTTGTCGGTGGCGTTGGAGATCGGCGACCGGTTGGGCGTGGGGTTTGCCATTTGGGGCATGGCGAAGGCGTATGGTGGGCAAGGGCGGTATGAAACGGCCGATACGCTGCTCCAACAAGCCATTGTAATCGGCCATATCCTGGACACGCCTTACGAACTGTGCGATTTTCTTTATGCCCGGGCTGATTTACTCGCCCAGCAGGAACAATTTGAACAGGCGCAGCTTGTGAATGATGAAGCATTGCAGTTTGCCGGTGAAGTGAACCACCCGCAAATTCAGTTGGATGCGCGCCTGTTGCAGTGGCGATTGCGTGTGATGACTGGAGTGGCCGATCCGCATGATGCGGCGCAATCATTGGCGCGAATGCTGGATGACGGTCTGGATGAGGTCAACCGGGCGGCTGTGCTATTTGAAATGTGTATGTTGGAGGCAGAGCAGCGGGCGGAGGAAACGGCCGTTCTCTACCACGCCCTCTACACGCAAACACCCAACATTAGATACAAACAACGTTACGAAAGTCTGACAGGCAAAGCCTTACCGGCTCCCCCTGCTCTGCCGCCTCTGCCCATCATCGTAACCAATTTTCCGGCAACCTTAGAGTCTCTTTTGCAGCAAGTAAACGCCTTCATTAAAGAAATAACTCCCTGATCTTGCAGGTCTCTCTATGTTAAAAAAGCGATTCGCTCCCTTTCGTCAAGACCTCAGCCTCCAACTGCTAACCTTATATGCCCTATTTGTCGGCATCGTTGTTTTTGCGGCGCTCATATTCGGGATCGTTGCTAGGCAGCGCCTTGAAGCAGATGTGAAAGCCGCCGATTTGGCTTTAGCCCGCGCCATTGCCCAGGAAACCAATGCGGCCATGAATAATGCCTTAGAAGCCGTTCGCCAACTAGCCACAAATGACGCTATCATTGAACTCGACACGGTCGGGATGGAAGAGATCTTCAACATTATCATGCGCGGGCGTAACGATGTTAACCTCATTTATCGCCTCGGCAGTGATGGGACCATGCTGTTCCATGTCCCTGTTGGCCCAGAATCAACATTAGGGCGCGACTTTTCCTTTCGTGATTACTTTCAAGAAGCCTTAACTGCTCGTGCTCCCCTGGTTTCCAAAGGCCGCATTTCACCCACCACAAATCAGCCTGTCGCCACCACCGTCATGCCTTTGTGGAGCCAGAGCAACCAATTTCTAGGCTTAGTGGGAACCAACATCAAGCTCCAGACTTTGAGTCATACGCTAACCAGCATTGCCAATGAATACCCATCAGAAGAAGGCTTCCAACTCCTCATCGTTGACTCTGTCGGGCAGATAATTGCCCATTCTAATCCCGAATTTCTGCTGCAAGATGCCGCCGCAACTATACCTACGGTGGTTACGGCCGTTCTTTCCAAAAAAATTGGTACCCAAGTCGTCGCCGATCCGGATGGAACCGAATACCTCTACAGCTATGTTCCTATCTTCAGCGTTGGTTGGGGCGTAATCGTCAGCCACCCAGACGCTGCCGCCTTCGCTACCCCCCGCGCTTTTCAACGTGGCGCGCTGCTCGCCGTCGCTGTATTTTTGGCGGGCGGCATCTTTTTCTGGTTAATGCTATCCCGTCGCGTCATCATCCCCTTGGAGCAGCTAACAATCTTCAGCCAGGGAATTAGCCAGGAAAACGATTTTTCGATCTTCCCGGAAAACATTGCCGCACTCTCCCAACGACCTGACCAGATGGGGTACTTGGCGCGGAGCTTAACCCGAATGCAGCACGCCATCGAAGCGCGATTAAACGAACTTTCCACCTTGTTAAAAACCAGCGCCGCCGTCGTTTCCAGCCTCGATTCACAAATTGTCCTTAGTCGCATCCTGGAACAAGTTGAACAATTGTTAGACATTCAAATGAGCGCCATATTTGCGTTGGACGAACAAAACCGTCATTTTCGCGTCCAGGCCAGTCACGGATTATCCCAGTGGTATATTGAACATGCCATCATCGATCCCCATGAACCACATTCGGTGACAATGCGCGCCATTCAAAGCAGCCAGCCAATCCAAATTAGCGATACCGAGACAAATCCTTCCTTCATTTCCCACCGGCCGCGCGCGCGAATTGCCGGATTTCGTTCCGTCCTGGCCGTTCCTCTGCAATCAAAACACATCCCGCCAGCCGCCCTACTTGTCTTCCGCCCAGACGCCCATAAATTTACAGACCGAGAGATTAAATTGTTGGTAAACTTTGCCAACCATGCGGCCATGGCCCTGGAAAACGCAACACTATTTGCTCGCAGCGATACCCAACTTCAAAAACAAACACACCGCCTGGAAGCGCTTATTCAATCCATGCAAGATGGGCTGATCCTTGAAGACTTGCAAGGACGTATACTTTATGCCAATCGTCGAGTCTATGAGCTTTGCCGGGTGGCGCCAGACGAGATTAATGAAGATGCTGTGGACACCCTGATGGAGCATCTTTTAATTCATACAGAAGATCGGGAAGAAGCATCTCTTGCCATTCACAAGGCTGTTGCTGGCAGTGGCAAAAGGCGGGCCGAATTTGCCTTGAAATATACTGAGAGGGTGCAATATATCCGATTAAGCGTGTTCGACGTTTCTGATTCGCGGAACAACCTCATTGGAAGGGGAAGAATCTTGCAGGATATTACGCAAAGATATGAGGTCGATCGCATGAGATCTAGCTTGATTTCAACCGTATCACATGAACTGCGTACTCCCCTGGCAGCCATCAAAGGGTATGCTACCACCTTGTTGGCTGATGATGTTGAATGGGACCCAGAAAGTGAGCGCGATTTTTTGAATATTATCTCAGTGGAAACCGATCGCCTGAGTGCATTGGTCAATGATTTGTTGGATATGTCGCGGATCGAGGCCGGAAACCTGATCGTTTCCCAGATAGAATGTGAACTAGATGAACTCATACAGCGGGCAGCAGCCCATGCCCACCCGTCCCCTGCCGGGTGCTTATCCATAGATTTGCCGCTCCATCTGCCACTCATTCTTGTGGATCCCAAAAGAATCGAAGCAGTCTTGCGTAACCTGATCGAAAATGCTGTCAAATATGGCGGTGATACGCCAGTGCGTATTCATGCCGAACTAGAGAATGATTATATTATTGTCAAGGTTGAAGATGAGGGGCCTGGCATTCCGGCAGAAGACAGCCAGCAAATTTTCGGCAGTTTTTACCGGGTAGAGAATGGTCTTACCCGTAATACAACAGGAGCCGGATTAGGCTTGGCTATTTCCCGCGGTTTCGTGCATGCGCATGGCGGAAAAATTTGGATAGAACCGCGCCAGAAAGGAACTTGTGTCGCCTTTTCCATTCCATTGAGGGCTGAATAACGATGGCGTTTCCTAAAAAAACCGTTCTAGTCGTAGATGATGAATTATCTTTGCGCGATTTCGTTCGGCGCAATCTGGAAATTCGCGGTTTTCAGGTTCTAACGGCCGCTAACGGCCTGGAAGCATTGGCTCTGTTCAACACACACCAAATCGACCTGGCAATTTTAGATTTGATGATGCCCCATATGAACGGCCTGGAAACCATTCGCCGAATGCGCCAGAGTTCTTTAGCGCCGATTATTGTGTTATCGGCTTTGGGTGAAGAAAGTGATAAAGTGCAGGCATTAAATCTGGGGGCGGATGATTACTTGACTAAACCATTTGGGGTGGGGGAACTATTGGCTCGTGTGCGGGCTGTGCTGCGCCGGTCGCAATGGATTGCGCCATCTGCGATGACTACAGGCCGCTTGGTCTGTGGCGATCTGGTGGCTGATTTAGAGCGTCATAGAGTTACATTAGCGGGCTGCCCTTTGGAATTAACGCCAACCGAGTTTGATTTGTTAGTATATTTTATGGACCAAAACGGTAAGGTCTTGCCCCATCGCGCTATTTTACAACATGTATGGGGGCCGGAATATGGGCAGGAGACGGAATATTTGCGCGTTTACATTGGCCGCCTGCGCCAGAAAATTGAATCAGACCCGGCCAAGCCGCGTTATCTATTGACAGAGCGCGGGATTGGCTATTGTTTTTTTGCCAGTTAGGCAGACCGGTTTTCACAATCACTCACCGCTATTTTTATACAATTTTTATATTTCCCCTTGTAACTTTATTCGATTTTTGCGCTTCATCCTTATAATATACGAAGGTTCCATTTTACTATTTCCGTATTAGATTCTTTCAAGGAGGAAGAGTCATGAAACGTATATTTACCTTTTTTGTTCTTTTGTTAATTGTGATGGGCGCGTTGTTAACAGCCTGTGGTTCATCTGAAACGCCGGCTGAACCAGCGGCTCCAGCAGCGGATACGGCGCCGGCCGCATCTGATTCAACTGCCGCCGAAGAGCCGGCCGCAGCTGAACCGGCCGCGCCTGAAGAAACAACGTTGATGATTGGCTTCACCACCTCCCAAACTGGTAAGCAGAATGTTTCTTCTACACGCCAGGTAAATGGCCTGATGTTGTGGATGGATCAGGTTAATGAGGCTGGCGGCCTGGAGTTGAGTGACGGCACGAGAGTTAAATTCGATTACGTAACCTATGATGACGAAAGCAACACCGATCGCGTCCAGGAACTTTATACCCGTTTGGCCACAGAGGATGGCGCGGACTTCTTGATCAGCCCCTATTCCAGCGGGTTGACGGCCGCAGCGGCTGTTATTGCTGAACAATACGGTAAAGTAATGATCACCACTGGCGCGGCATCGGATTCGGCTTATCAACAAGGCTACACCCAGGTTTACCAGGCGTACACGCCGGCCAGCCGTTATCTGACGGGAGCCGTCGATTTATTGACGACTTTGGACCCCAGTGTAAAGAGGGTCGCTTTTGTTTATGAAAATAGCAAATTTTCAACCTCGGTCGTTGAAGCCGCCAAGGTTTACGCTGAAGAACAAGGCTACGAGGTCGTTTTATTTGAAGGGTATGATCCCGAAACGACTGACTTTGGACCTTTCATCAACAAAATTGAAGCTGCCGCGCCCGACGCTATTTTAGGCGGCGGTCATTTCCAGGACGGCAGCACTTTTGCCCGCCAGATTGATGAGAAGAATATTGATGTTAACTTCTTCACACTGTTGGTTGCTCCGCCCGAACCGGACTTTGCCGATCTGGGTCAGGCGGCTGTTGGCGTGGTTGGTCCCAGTCAATGGGAACCGCTGGCTGCGTTTACACCGGATTCGGCGACTGAAGCCGGTCTGGACTGGTATGGCATTTCAGGCGACGAATTTGTGACAACTTATGAAGGCGCTTATGCGGGTGAAGAACCATCCTATCACTCGGCTGGCGGTTACGCAGCCGGGATGATTTTGGCCAAAGCTATTGAAAACGCAGATTCCGTGGAACCTGAAGCCGTTAGAGATGCGCTTGAGGATATGGATATATTGACTTTCTACGGCCATGTCAAATTTGATACCAGCGCCGAGAATCATGGTTTACAGATTGGTCACTCCATGGTCTACATTCAATGGCAAGAGGATGCCAGTGGTAATCTGGCGAAACAGGTTCTTTGGCCGCTGGAAGGGGCTACCGCCGACAGCTTATATCCTAAACCGTAACAATTTCTTTTCATTCTAGTTTATCCCCGCAAGCGCAGATCGCGCTTGCGGGGATTTTTCAAAGGGAGATTCCGCTCGTAGTTAGCCACGGAGCTTGCGGAGTTGGGGAATGGTATCCGCAGACTTCATACCCGATTACGAAGATATTAAGACGAGGAGGCCCGAATGGATTTTTTGTCTGCATCAATTGTTGATGGTTTGTTGCTTGGTTTTGTTTATGGCGTCGCGGCCATGGGGCTTACATTGATCTGGGGGGTGATGAATGTAATCAACCTGGCTCACGGGCCGATTATTGCTCTAGGCATGTTTGGCGTCTATTTAATCTTTACGGCATTGGGCCTTAATCCGTATATTGGCATTGTTTTGGTAGCTTTGCTGGGTTTGTTGCTAGGGGTGCTGATTTATTATGTGGCTGTTCACCGCGTTATTAACGCGCCACATTTGTCTACGCTGCTGGCAACGTATTCGGTTAATATGATGATTATTGGGGTGGGAACGGCCGTATTCTCTACTTCTCCGCGTAATGTTGACTTCTCCCTGGGCAGCGTGGAACTAGGCCCGATTACTTTGTTGGGCAGCCGCGCTGTTGCCGCTGTTGCCGCTGTGTTAGTCACGGGCGCCCTGTACATCTTCTTATATCGCACCAGACCGGGACGCTATATTCGCGCTGTGGCCAATAATCGGGACGCGGCCGAACTTATGGGCGTGCCCTCCACCCGCATTCTGGCGCTCAGTTTTGGGCTGGGTACGATGTTAGCCGCTATTGCTGGCGGTCTCATTGCTACGTTTTTTCCTTTCACAATTTTGGCTGGCGGCGTTTATGAGCTTAAGAGCTTTGTCATTAGCGTTTTGGGTGGATTAGGAAATCCTATCGGCGCTTTATTTGGCGGTCTTATTTTGGGTGTTCTAGAAGGTATCATTCCTACATTTATGCCTACAACCTGGGTGCCTGTGCTTGAGTTTGTGTTGTTTGTCCTTATCCTGTTGGTACGGCCGTCAGGCATCTTCGGAGCAAAAAAATGAACGGCTTACGTAAATATTCTGGTTTAATTCTTGCCATCGTTGTTGTATTAGCGCTCGTTGCCTGGCCGACTATTAACGGAAAAGATATTACCCGCGAAGTTGTCTTCACTATGATACTCTCCGTAGCGTTGGCTTCCAGTCTAAACATTTTACTGGGCTACACCGGGTATGTCAGCTTCGGACACGTTGTTTTCTTTGGGCTGGGCGGTTACGTCGGTTTCTATTTAATGGCCGTTCAGAACTGGTCATTGTGGCCGGCGATGCTCGCTGGCGGCGTGGCTTCCGGCACACTTGCCTTTTTCCTGGGTAAGGCCATCTTGCGATTACGCGGCGGATACTTTGCGCTGGCAACGATTGGCGTTAACGAAGCCGTCCGCGCCTTTATTAACAACTACAAGCCATTTGGCGGCCCGGTTGGGCTTTCCCTCAACTTTTCCGTCTATCAAAACTATGGCGGCGGCGCTAGAGAAGCGTTATGGTTAAGCTTTTATATGTTAGCGGCATTGACGATCTTAGTCATCATTGTCAGTTATGCAGTGCGGACATCCAAGTTTGGTCTGGGACTCCTGGCAATTCGTGAAGATGAAGACGCCGCCGAGATTATGGGCGTCAGAGCGCCCAATGCTAAAACCTGGGCCTATGTCCTATCCGCCATCTTTCCCGGTATCCTGGGGGTGTTATTCTTCTTCAAGAACGGCAACATTGAACCTGCGCCGGCATTTCGCTTGCAGCTTTCCATCGAAATGATTGTGATGGTCATGCTTGGCGGACAGGGAACTGTTTTAGGCCCCATTTTGGGAGGCGCCGGCTACCAAAGATTCCGCGGCTTCTTGCTAACCAATCCGCTCTTCAAAAATATCCAACTGGCCGTCGCCGGATTTTTATTGTTGATCATTGTCTTATTTATCCCGGCCGGCATCATTGGCTGGGTACGTAATCGCTTCCCCAAACTGCGGAGGGTGCTCCAATGATTATTTTGCAAGTAGAAGGCGTCGGTAAACAGTTTGGCGGCCTCCAGGCATTGAGCAATGTGACGGTTGACTTGCCGCAAGGCGAAATCCTGGGCCTCATTGGGCCGAACGGCGCCGGTAAGACAACTCTCTTTAATGTGATCAACGGCGTATATGAACCTAGTGACGGCCGTATCATATTCAACGGTAAAGATATCACCGGATTAAAGACCTATGACGTTGCTCGCCTGGGATTAGCCCGCACCCACCAGATTGTACGGCCCTTGAATGAATTGACAGTCCGTGAAAATGTCATTGTTGGCGCTTGTTTCGGGCGAGAAGATCATGGGTTGGCTGCCGCCGGGGCTATTGCCGACGAGGTTATAGAATTTATCGGCTTGTCAGTGCGCACCGACCAACTGGCCGGCAGCCTGAACATTGGTCAGAAAAAACGGTTAGAAATGGCCCGCGCCCTGGCTGCACGACCCTATTTGCTGCTGCTTGATGAAGTTTTAGCCGGACTAAATCCATCAGAAATTGCCGGTATGGTTGAAATTGTACGCAAAATCCGTGACCGCGGAATCACCATCATCATGATCGAACATGTCATGCACGCCGTCATGAACGTGTCTGACCGCATGTTTGTCCTCGATTATGGACAGCAGATTGCCATAGGTACGCCTGAGGAAGTTGCCAACGACCCCAAGGTCATCGAAGCGTACCTGGGTGATCCTGAACTAGCTGAACGCCTGATGAGTGACGCCGATTAGCGATTGAGTGAGGATACAGCAATGGCGATATTAGAAATTCGTGATGTGGCTTCTGGCTACGGAGAAGTGCAAATTTTGTGGGGCGCCAAGATGGGCCTGGAGGAAGGGCAGTTGACTTCCCTGGTAGGCGCTAATGGAGCTGGTAAAACGACCATGCTGCGAACCGTTATGGGATTGATTCGCCCCTGGGAAGGATCCGTCTGGTTTGATGGACAGGACGTTAGCAACCTGCCGGCGCATAAGAAAGCCGAAATGGGTGTTGTCCTGGTGCCAGAAGGCCGCCAGTTGTTCACAGATATGAGTGTGGAAGAAAACTTGGAAATGGGCGCATCGCCGGTGCGCGCGCGACCGCATGTTAAACGCAACCTGGACAAGGTATATGCGATGTTCCCCCGACTGAAGGAACGGCGCTTGCAAAAAGGGGGGACTTTAAGCGGCGGTGAGCAGCAAATGTTAGCTGTCGCTCGCGGCATCATGGCCGAGCCGATTGTGCTGATGATTGATGAACTTTCTTTGGGCCTGGCTCCTGTGCTTGTTTTGGGTTTGTTTGAAAGTTTGAAACAGTTAAAAAAGGAAGGCATTACTCTACTGCTGGTGGAGCAAAATGTCCAGATGGCGTTGGCCGTAAGTGATTATGGTTATGTTTTAGCGCATGGCAAAGTGGAAATTGAAGGCCCCAGCCGGGAATTGGCAAAAGACGATCATGTCCGTGAGGCTTATCTAGGTTTATAGGATAAAACTGCTATAATCCTAGGGTACGTTCGTTTATAATTTTGGCGTTTGAAAAATTGCAACCAGGTAATTGGTAACTGGTAATTACCCAATTACTCAATTACCAGCAAACTGCAAAGTTAATTTTGAACGAACCCTTAGCTCGACTTTGTACAAAATTCGAAATCAGAAATATTTCCAGATAATTTTGTAACCAGAGTGAGAATCTGATTTTAGTCAATGCAACTTTACTCGAGTA
>JAJRYT010000180.1 GCA_024275635.1 Chloroflexota bacterium
ATATCGGTGGCGATGTTGCGTTTTTCCCATTGGGTTGTGCCGGTGGGGTAGGTGCCATCGGCCGGCAAAGCGCTCACCGGCAGTTCATCCCCCATGCGTTCAATCATGCGGGCGGTGACGTTTTTGATGAAATCAGGCGCGGCCGGGGAGACAATGGGCGGGCGGTCAAATTCACTGCTGGCGGCCGCGGGAACTTCAACCTGACACAGGTGGGACAGCGCGGCGTCTACGGCCGCGTAGTTTTGCTGTACAACTTGTTCGCCGCGTTTGCTGTAGGTTTTCTTGATCGCTTTCTTGATCGCGTCAATCGCTTCGTCGGTGGGCAGCACGCCGCTGAGGGAGAAGAAGCAGGTTTGCATGATGGTGTTGATGCGGCGGCCCATGCCGGTTTTATCAGCGACGGCATAGCCGTCCACCACGTAGAATTTAAGCTGCTTTTCAATGATTGTTTCTTGCACGCTGCGCGGCAGTTTTGCCCACACCTCTTCTGGCCCGTACAAGCTGTTCAAGAGGAAGGTGGCGCCTGGTTTTGCCAGTTGCAGCACGTCATACCGTTCCAGGAAGCTGAACTGGTGGCAGGCGACAAAGCTGGCCGATTGGATCAGGCTGGTGGAATGGATGGGGCGCGGGCCAAAGCGCAGGTGGGAGACGGTAACGGCGCCCGCTTTCTTGGAGTCGTAGACGAAGTAGCCCTGGGCGTAGTTGTCTGTTCCCTCGCCGATGATTTTGATGGAGTTCTTGTTGGCGCCCACGGTGCCGTCGGAACCGAGGCCGTAGAAGACGGCGCGCACCACGTCGTCTGGCTCAATGTCGAAATTTTTGTCCCATGCCAGGCTGGTGTGGGTGACATCGTCGTGGATGCCGATGGTGAAGTGGTTTTTGGGTTCAGGTTTGGCCAACTCGTCAAAGATGGCTTTGACCATGCCGGGGTTGAATTCTTTGGAGGAGAGACCGTAGCGACCGCCGATGATGCGGGGCATTTTTTCGAAGGGGGCGGTTCCGGCGATGAGGCTTTCGGCAACGGCCGTTACCACATCCAGGTAAAGCGGCTCTCCTGTCGCCCCCGGCTCCTTCGTGCGGTCCAACGCGGCAATGGCCTTCACGGTAGACGGTAATGACTGGATAAAATCTTTAACGCTAAACGGCCGGTATAACCGTACCTTTAACAAACCAACCTTTTCGCCTTGGGCGCTCAGGTATTCAACCGTTTCCTGCGCCACTTCCGCGCCGGAGCCAATCAGGATGATCACCCGTTCGGCGTCGGCCGGGCCGACATAATCAAACAAGCGATAATGGCGGCCGGTCAGCTCGCCAAACTTATCCATCGTCTTCTGCACAATGGCCGGCGTCGCTTCGTAATATTTGTTGACACTCTCGCGGGCCTGGAAAAACACGTCCGGGTTTTGCGCCGTACCACGCATAATGGGTTTATCTGGCGTCAGACCGCGTGCCCGATGAGCGCGAACCAATTCATCATTCATCATGGCCCGCAAAACATCGTCTGACAGCAGCTCGATTTTGCTGACTTCATGAGAGGTGCGGAACCCATCAAACATATGTAAGAAGGGAATGCGGGCCTCTAACGTAGCCGCCGAAGCAATCAAGGCCATGTCGCCGACTTCTTGCAGTGAATTGGAGGCCAGCATGGCAAAGCCGGTACTGCGGGCGGCCATCACGTCGGAATGGTCGCCAAAAATTGAAAGGGCCTGGGCAGCGATGGAACGGGCG
Source organism: Chloroflexota bacterium (assembly GCA_024275635.1). GTDB lineage: Bacteria > Chloroflexota > Anaerolineae > Promineifilales > Promineifilaceae > JACKCC01. The sequence continues at coordinate 1,729 of JAJRYT010000180.1, forward strand.
GCGATGTGGAATACGGCCGAGGTGAGTTCGCCGGCGATTTTGTACATGTTGGGAATCATCAGCAGCAAGCCCTGGGAAGCGGTAAACGTCGTCGTCAGCGCGCCGGCCTGGAGCGCTCCATGAACGGCGCCGGCCGCGCCACCCTCAGCTTGCATCTCGACAACCTGTGGCACAGCGCCCCAGATGTTAGTCTGGCCCTCGGCCGAGTATTGGTCGGCCCACTCACCCATTGGCGAGGAAGGCGTTATGGGGTAGATGGCGATGACTTCGCTGATTTTGTGGGCCACACGCGCAGCCGCTTCGTTACCATCTATTGTGATCATTTTTTGTGTCATAAATGACTCCTTTTAGGTTGAATCAGGCATAGTCAACAAGTTGACCATGTGCCTAGCAATTGTTCCACCTTTTTTTGGGTCAACAGGTCGGACATTACCATTCGCTATGAGTTGTTATCCAGGTCTCCCTGGCTGGAAATGCACCGCTTTATGGGAATGGTTAAAGCGATTTATGTGCGATTGGATTCGTCTCTCAATGTTCGGCCTTGTGATCGATGCAGAACAGAATAAAGTGTCAAGACGCCCAGATATGCGGGTGTGGTTAATAGTTGGGACTATTTTAGGGGATGACAAGTAAGGTAGACAGTGACAGACTTCATGTTTGCGAGTGATGAAAGTCATTCATACAATTAGGGTATGAATTACCTTGAAAAACTGAAAGCTGCTCAAGAGCGGAATAATTCCTGGCTATGCATTGGCCTGGATCCGGATCCGGTGCGCCTGCGCGTGGACGCGACTAAGTGGGATGAGCCAGTGCTGCCATTCAATAAGGCGATCATTAAGGCCACGGCCGATCTCGTCTGCGCCTACAAACCAAATCTGGGTTTTTACCTGCAATGGGGCGCGGCGGGCGTCATTGCCCTGGAACGGACGATCGCGTACATTCCCGACCATATTCCCGTCATCCTGGATTGCAAGACGGGGGACATCGGCCACACGCAGGCGGCCTGGGCGGCTGGGTTGTTTGATGAGTGGGGGGTGGATGCGATCACAGTGAACCCTTATGTGGGCGCGGAGGCGGTGCTGCCGATGATCAAAAATCGGCCGGATAAAGCGGTCTACATTCTGGCGCGGACGTCGAACCCCAGCGCAACGCAGTTTCAGGGGGATTTGCGACAGGGAGAAGGGCTGTCGGCGGCAGTGCTGCGGCAAAGCCAATCATGGGAAACGGCCGGTCACAAAGGGTATGTGGTGGGGGCGACGTATCCGCAGGAATTGCAAATGGCGCGGGAACTGGCGCCGGAGGCCAACTTTCTGATTCCGGGGATTGGGGCGCAGGGGGGGGATTTGGAAACGGCCGTTCACTATGGCCCCGACGCTGCTGCCGGGCCGGTTATCAGCGCCAGCCGCAGCATCCTTTACGCATCAGTCAAAATGGATTTTGCAGAAGCCGCCCGAACGGCCGCCCAACAAACACGCGCCCTGATCAATCAAATGAGAAAACAAGTGATCTGAAATGAGACACACCAGACCCAAAATCGGCCACGAATTGCACAAATTTCACGAATTAAGCGCTTATTTTTCGTGTCATTGGTGGCGAAAATCTTGATCTGTTGAGACTGTTCAGAATAGTTCGCCGGTTAATCAACTATCCAGCCGGTAAATTTTGATCGTTGGCCCAGGCACATCACGCGCCCACAAACCGACCGCTGGCCCGTAGATCTCATCGAAAATGAAAGGGGGATCATGGTCGCCGCGGGAAGGGCGAAATTCACGAACCAATTCAAGTTCCCGATCTAAAGCGGCATAAAAAGCCTGGTGTTCTATATTCTGCTGTTCATTAACCAAAGGGATATTATAGATATAACTGGTGGCAATCAGGTAATCGAACTCTTGTGTTTGATACCAGGCGATGGGATAATCCGACAGACCAGCGCCGCCAATAGGAACAATATCATAAACTTTGGCAGTATCAGGCAGACGGATCGTTGGGGAAGAAAGGGGCGGCCCGTGTGTTTCCCAATCAATGGCTATTTTGGCTTCTTCAGGTATATTGGCTTCAATCCAAATTTTCGCCTCTGTGCGCGTATCCTGCCGCAGCAGCAGCACATTATGCCGGATGCTATAGGCTACGGGCTGAATTAGGGCGATCACTATCAAACCGATAGTCACGGCGGTCCAGTTTTGATACGGCCGTCTCCGTTTCAACCAACTTGTCATAACCAGAACAGCTTCAGCGGCAAACAAGGCCATAAATGGAATCAAGGGCAACGCATAGCGAGCGAAATAATGACGAGTGGATCCCATGAGCAAAAAATAAGTCACAGGAAAAACAAGCAGTAAAATGCTGGTGCGATCCCGGCTTTTTACACCCCGGAACAGTCGCCACACTGTTCCGGCAATTCCTAACCCTAATAAAATAATACCAATGCCATAAAGAAGCGTTTTGCCATAAAACAGCCAACCGGGCAGCGAATCTACCTGCCAGAAGTTAAATCCGCCGGTACTGCCAGAATCGTATTGCCCCCCCGCCTCCTGTAGATAAAGAAGTGGATTCACCAGGATTTGCGGCGAACCGGCCGCAAAGCCCAAGAAAGCAATGAAGCCGGCAAACATGATGATTCGACTTAAAAACTGGGGGCGATGTCTGGTTTGAGCGCCATCATTCATGCAAGCGCCAGCCCACCATATCGCCAGAATCACGGGCAGCGCTGTCCATTTGGCAGCAACAGCAAAGCCGCCGGCCAGGGCGGCCAGGTAAAGATAGCGTCGGTTTTCTTTATGCAAACTGTATGCCGCCAATAAGACGGACAGCGTAACAAAGAATGTCATGGTGATGTCTGGCACCGCGTAATGTGAATCACGCACATGCAAAAAACTGCCGGCCAGGAAAGCGGCAGCGATTAAACCAGTTTTCCATTTAGCGGTTGATTGGCCCCAGAGGTAAAGAATGAGTACGGTAACGCTGCCCAGAACGGCCGTCGTCGCTCGCCCCAACAGGTAAAAATTCACGGGATTATCGCGGTAAGCGGCTTCAAACGCTTGCGTCGAACTAAACAGGCCAGTTGCTTTCCCGATAAGAAAGTAAACCGTATACTCCCCAAACAGAATATTGGAAAAACCAGTGGGCGCATAGGGTGTGTTATGAATAACTCCAACGCCTAGCTTGAGCGCCGTGGCAATATAAAAATGTTCATCAAAATGATAAATATAAGGTAATCCAAACCGAATCCCCCATAACCGCAACCCAAAGGCAACTATTAAAATCAGAGCTAAAGCCAACCATCGCCAACGAAATTCAGGATTCTGGTGTGGCGCCGAATTGTTCATAGATTGCTTTTCCCAAGCGACGATCACTCTGGACCATAAAAATAAACACGCATGGTTAATGTTTCCAAAGGTGTATATACATCATAAACACCAACTAAATCACTGTTTTCTCTAATCCACGTTTGTGTATTCGGATTAATCCAGCCATTATCTATAAACCAAACGCGGCGGCGGCTCTGCTCAATCATATCTGGGTTTGCAGCGCGCATGAACATGACATCTTCACCCATATAATATTCGCCCAGCTCCGGTTGAGAAGCATAAAATAAATCGCCGTCATGTTTGTTTTGCGAAATAAAGGCATAGGCCCCTTTCCAGTCAGACCGATTGCCATGTTGATACTTATAGTAGAGCATATCTTGGGACAAGGGAGTGATCAAGAATAAAATCGCAATCCCCAGAGCCAACACGACGCCGCTCTTTTCAAACCTTTGAAACACCTCTTTTATCCCCATTGCGCCCAGAATAAGCCAACTAGAAAGCGATACAAAGATATAGCGATCCAGACTATACACAAATGTAGATAGAATGAGAATAGTTACAAGCGGCACTAAACCGCCAAGCAAAAGCAGGAGGCCGCCGCGATTTTTCTTTATAGTCAGGTGAACACCTGTAAAAAATCCCAGACAGATGAGCGGAAGACCAACATTTTGTAAAATGCTAGTCAGCACCCAAAAGGGGCTGGGACCAGGATTACCTACAAACAGCGATAATACCACCTGAATCCCCGATGAGCGTGGGCCGCCGGTCGTAATATCAGCAAATTGTTCTACTGAGTTTACACGAATACCAAACATATAATTAAAAAGTTCATAAAGGCCGATCGCGGCTAATGGTAATCCCAGGGGGAGAAGATTTTTTAAGCGAAATCCGCCCGGCTTTTCGTTGGATAAGCGCGTGACTGCCAAAAAATAAGTTAAGGCCACCGGTATAAAAAACAAAGCGGTCATGTGTTCACGGGCGGCAAATGTCAACAGGAGAGCGCTAACCCAAATGTACCAGGGGCGATCCCTTTCCAGCCCCATGAAGAAAAATAATAAAGCTAAGGTATAAAGCAGTAAAAGCAAGGTGTAGAAACGCGCGTTTTGTGACCAATAAAGATGCCAGGGAGATATTGCCAACAAAAGGCCAGTCAGTAAGGCAGTTGTCCGCCCAAATAGGGATTTGATGGGGAAAAACAGAATGGGTATGGAGATAATGCCGATAAGGGCCGGCATTAATCGGGAACTCCACTCATTTACGTCCAGCCAAGCGAATGTAATGCCTAATAATGTCTCGGTAAGAGGAGGCCAGTTTTGTAGATTAGCTAAAGCAGTTTGTGCCCGGTTTGTGGTGTAAATCTCATCAATCCAGAAGCCCCATTCCCCCAGTTTATAGAAGCGCAGCACAATAGCAAACAGTGTGATAGCTGCCAGAAGAAAATATTGGAAAATCGGTTTATGCGCTGCGTTGACTAATCTCGCATGTACATGTTCAATCATTGTGTTTCTCTTTTCAGTGCGGAATATGAGAGGAAAACTGACGATACACCAAGTCGAATAAGGGATCCCTTACGGGAATTTGAAGTCGAAACGGCCGTATGCCTTAACGAATGAGGCTCATCTTCAGCGAACTGAAGTTTGATACTTTTGGCGCCAAGTTTCGTCATTGGGAAGAAGATTGTTATTCGCTGCTTGCATAATAACTACTCTAAAAGACAGGGAGTACCTACGTTCGCAACTAACGGCAAAAATTGGTAATCCGACCACGTTTCAAATTCGACTGCGTCGGATTCCCCTACCTTGTCCTCTAAAACGGCGCCCCCACATTCTGAACATTTACTACTGTTTAATGCGAGCGTGCCCTGAATCACATTAAAAGAGTCGTAGTCGCCTGTTCCAGAAAAAATGAGACACATCGTTTTTCCGTCAGATTCCATCCATTTTTGGGGAAAAACAAAGGTGAACTTAAACTCAGGATCAATCCAGTTTGTATAGTAGGCTACGGTGGTCCACGGCCCCCAGGGTTCTGGCGCGTCGAAAATGCCCCATCCGCCAGAAACATCATGTGGCACAGTCAATAGATAGCGATTCAATATCGGATGATATACGACATTTGCGCCCCAACCAACGCCGTTAGAGTCGGTAAATACCGGCTGTCTGTTAGCGATGTTGGCTGACCATATAGGATCATTATTACTATCAAGACCGGCAAAAAACCTATAAGCCCTTCGGTTGGCTAGTCGCGTTTTGTTTACACGAAACAACCCTAACCCATTATTAAAGCCCCTTTCACTGTATCCATACACATAATTGTCTCGCGCCCCTAGATAATCCCGCCCAAACTGGAGGATCCCTGGATCAGAAAAAGCGCCACTCGGCTCATCCAATATCCAACCAAGATCGGTCCAATTTAATCCGTGGTCTGTTGATTTCCATAGTTTAGCCCGATTCCATGTGTATTGTTCTTGCACGTAAAGGTACAAAGCGCCATCTATGGCAATAATGCCGCCATTGCTCTTACCTGTAATGGGCGTTTGGGATGATTCTGGATTGTAACCACCCCAAACATTATACCCCTGCCAGTTTGCACCGCCGCCTTCAATACGAGCTACGCCCATGCTAACCCGGCCATTAGAGTTAGAGCCTCCGAACCCGCCGCCATCTCCCCAGGATGTGTAAAGATGATTGTTATCGGCCCAAGTAACAGGCCAGAGGTCACTGCCCGGAGCCGCACGAACCAATGTATCAAAATCCCAGGTAATGCCGGTAATTACCTGGCTTGACGGATATGGCGATGCATTGATTGCGGTAGGGGGGTAAGCAAAGGACTTATTTTCAAACCATACAAAAATACTGCTAACAATAATGAAAAAAATAAAGACGATAGTAAAGGTATGTTTCCTCGATCGTGAAAATCTACGTGGGCGGTTCATGTTCTATACCCGTTACTACTTTGGCGATTGACTCAAGAGTGAGTTTGGCTGCGCGCTCCCAATGGAAGTAGGCAGCTCTGTTAAGGGATTTTGATTTCAATTCTTGCCTTAGTTTCTCATCGTTTATAACTGAAATGATTTTATTGGCAAAGTCAGATGGGTCATGAGGGTCTGCAAGAATTGATGCACCATGACTGATTTCCGGGCAAGCGCCAGTTTGTGAAGCCACCACTGGACATCCACAGGCCATTGCTTCAACAAGCGTGAAGCCGAAACTTTCGTAGAAAGAGGGAATGACGAAGATATCGGCCAAAGTGTACAGTTTGGGCAATTCTTCGTGCGGCACGAAATCGGTAAAGTGAACACCTTCCAAGTCAGCGTGGCTCCACCCGGTTTGCAGCAAAAAGTCGCGTACCCGCCGTCCGGCAATCACCAGTTTATGGGGAATTTGGTCGCGTATTAGAGTAAAGGCACGTAGGGTTGTTTCTACGTTTTTGCCTGGATAGTAAGATGTAGATTTATCAATTCCTGGATGGTCAACGCGCGTAACGGTCAAGATGAAATTTTGCGGAAGTTGATATTTTCGGCGAAATTCCTTTAGAGTGGTCGGATTGGTTATTGGCCGAAAGTATTCGTTAGGGGCGGGGTAAGTGATGGTTGAATTATCGAAGGGCAGCCCCAAGTATTTTCGATTTTCGTCGATGGTAAATTGCGACCAGGGGAAAAAATGAACCGCTTTTTTGCAGTAAAGCGGCAGCATAGTTTTGATGTATGCAACATCCCATCGTCCATAATGTTCGGGCCAAGCCCACCAGGCAGGTTCTTGCAGCCCCATTGTGACTGGACAATGGCTGATCAGGGGAATGCTGAATTTGGGATTGTATATGATGTCGGCGCTTTTTTTCCAGGCCGTATAGGGAACGGCGACCTGATCCCAAATGAGTTTGTTGGGGGCTTTGAGGAGCAGGGCTTCGGCGTTTTCAAATGAGTCGAAATAGTTTAAGAATTTGGGCGTTCTGTATAGCAGCAAGTATGTATTTATTGTATCTAGTTGCAGCATGGCTTTGATGATGCCTTTCATAAAGGCCTGGAAGCCACTGGGTTGGTCTATTGGCCGCATCATGATGGCAATTTTCATGTTAACCTTCTTTTGCCAGGGGTTGGGGCGGCTGGAGACTGCCGCTTTGAGCAACGTGGGCTATCCACCAGGGCAGCCACGATAAAGTTTGCAAGATTCGCCCTACAAGGGTGATGGCTATGGCTTCGGCGGGCGATATGCCGGCCAGGGACATGAGCAAGATGAATACACCGTCGAAAACGCCAATTCCATCTATCGAAATAGGTATTCGGGATATGAGGATGGAAAGGGGAATTGCTCCAGCAAGATAGAGTAAGCTCACTGGGACGCCCAGTCCCCAGGCGATCAGCCAGGAATGCAAAATTGGCATTAGCTGCTCGCCAAATGTCAATCCCAGGAAGCCAGCCAGGATGCGTTTGTTGTTTTGGTAGGCTTGGTAGGTGAGGTGGAATTGCCGTAGCTTTTGCATGATTTTGGCGTTGCGAAATTTGTAGAGGAAACGGCCGTGTATCCAATCAAACACGCGCTGGCTAAAGGAGGAGACGAAAATGAGGATGGTGACAGCGAGCATAGCCATTCCCAATTGCCAAACGGCTGCAAATTGCCCATCCAGACGGCCCGTTGACGAAAGCGCCGCCAGACTGAGCAGCCCCAGCAACATGGCCGAAAGAAATCCGCCCATTCGTTCAACCACGATAGAGGCAATCACTTCTTTCGAGTCGAAACCCAGCCGGGAGACGCTGAAAGCCCGGATGGCGTCAGCGCCTACTGTCGATGGCAAAAACATCCCCCAGACCATTGCCGCGCAATATATTTTCATGCCCTGGAAGAACGGGAGACGCGCGCCACGTCCACGCAAAAGCCAAACCCATTTGAATGTCATCAGGGCGCGGTCAAGGGTGTTCACAATAAGAACCAACAGGATAGATGCTGGCGTCATTCCGGCAATGACTTTACCAGCTTCTTGCAAGCCGCCAAGCTGCCAGATAATTATCCCTATGAGGATAAAAGTGATCGTTACCCTGACGGTTGTCATAACGTTCTTGCTTTTCATGTTAAGTCGAATGGGAGGGGATAACGGCCGTTCTAATCACTTTAGCCGGTATCCCAACAGCGACAGAATAGGGCGGAATGTCTTTCGTGACCACTGCGCCAGCGCCAATCACGGAATGATCCCCAATGGTAACGCCGGGTAAAACAGTGACATTGGCGCCAATCCATACCGCTTTGCCAATGACCACTGGTTTGAATCTTACTTCCAGGGCGTTATCGTAATTATGATCGGTTGTGGTAACAAGGGCGCCAGGGCCAAGCTGGGTATCTTCGCCGATCTCGACGGAGCCGTGTCCGAAGATTTTGCAAAAGGCATTGATCGCGGCGCGGTTTCCAATTGTAATTTGCCCTTCATGCCCGGCGCGAATATATATCCCTTCTTTGAGGAGACAATCTTCGCCTATGCGGACATTGGCTGAATTGATGATTTTGGTTCCCGGTTCGACGGTGGTTCCTTTGCCAACGCATCGGTGGAGATAGCGAAACCGGGCTGTTGTGAAGCCGATTTTGAACAGGCGCAGCAGTTCCGAGGGATTAGTTTTGAGGATATGAATGAAATATGCTTTTTTGTTGGGTGTGTGCATGGTTTAAGCCGGCAAAACCGCATCCCCCGCCAGTTGTTCTTTCATTTGTTCTCTGCTCCATCCTTCAATGGCCATGCGGTACCAAATTTCAGCGTTGCACAGCAGCCAAAGGCGATTCCCGTGATCAACTTTGCGGCCCAGATGTTGGTTAAGGAAATGGTTAATCGGTTCTTGCTGCAGGTAGCCGTCACGAACGAGGTGGGAATCGGACAGGAATAGTTCAAAGAGATAGCGGAATTCAGCGGCCAGAAGGTAAGGGAGGGGCGAGGTGAAGCCTTGTTTTTTACGGTGTTGGATTTCGGGAGGCAGGTAGCGTTCAGCAATACGGGTTTGGATGTAGCGAAGGGTACGGCCGTGTACCTTCAACGACGTTGGAATTCGGGCCACAAACTCGACCAGCTTGTGATCCATGAACGGCGCGCGCGCTTCCAGCCCATGCGCCATCGTCGTGCGATCCAAAATCATCACTGAATGATCCGGCAGGCGTACCATGCTGTCGGCATATAACATTTTATCCACCAATTCCGCTGCATTGTCACAGTCAAAATTGGCGTAGATGGCTTCTTCAGGATCAAATCCGTTGAGCTTCTGTTTGAGCTTATCCCCGTAGAGCGTCTGACGGAATTTATCGGAAAAATAAAAGTAACTGAGGCTTTGGGCGTAGCGCCGCCCCCCTTTGCTGAAGGAGAGTTGGTTCATCCATTTAAGCTTGTGGCTGAGGCTTTTGTACCAGAATCCATCGGGGACGGCTTTAAGCAGCGGCGTCATCAGATGTTTACGGACCGGTTCCGGCAGGAGGGCGTAATAATCCACGTAACGATTGCCGTAATAACGATCATATCCGCCAAATAACTCATCGCCGCCATCGCCGCCGAGGACGACTTTAACATGGCGGCGGGCCATCCGGGAGATGTCGTACATAGCCACCGAGAGCGGATCGGAAGGCTCGTCCAGGTGCCAAACCAAATCGGGCAGGGTGCGGATCAGGGAAGGGGTGATGGTTTCGGCGTAATGCTCGGTTTGGTAAGCGTCGGCGACGGCGCGGGCAAAAGGAAGTTCGCTGTAATTCTCGTAGGGGACGCCAACGGAGAAGGTTTTGACGGGCTGCTGGGCGATTTTGCTCATCATGGCCACGATGAGGCTGGAATCGAGGCCGCCGCTGAGGAAAGCGCCGACGGGCACGTCGCTGACCATGTGGTAACGCACGGCCTCTAACATGCGTTGGTCGAGTTCGTCGAGGATGTCGGCTTCGCTGAGTTGTAATTTGGGCTGGTAGTGGAGGCGCCAGTAACGTTGGATGGTGATACGGCCGTCTCTAAACATCAGCCAGTGCCCCGGCGGCAGCTTACGAATACCGGCAAACATCGTGCGCGGCGGGGCGATAATGCGTAAGGTCAAATATTGGTGCAGCGCTTCCGGGTCCATCTGGCGCAGAGAGGGATCGGCTGTTAACAACGCCTTAATTTCCGACGCAAAAGCCAGTTGCTTTCCCTCATGGGCATAAAACAGGGGTTTTTGGCCCATGTGATCCCGCGCCAGGAATAAGGAGGCGGTTTTGGCGTCCCAAATGGCAAAAGCAAACATACCCCGCAGCTTCTCGACACACCTTTCCCCCATTTCCTCATAAAGATGCAGGATCACCTCCGTGTCACTATCCGTTGTAAATTGATGGCCCTTCTTGAGTCCGGCGCGCACTTCGCGGTAATTGTAAATCTCCCCATTAAACACAATCCACAGCGTTTCATCTTCATTATGAATCGGTTGATGACCGCCTTCCAAATCAATAATAGAAAGGCGGCGATGGCCCAGCGCCGCCAAATCGCTCACATAAAAACCTTGGTCATCTGGCCCGCGATGGCTGAGGGAATCGGCCATTGCTTGGATGCCCTCTTTTGTTATGCCATGAAGTTTTACCTGTCCGCAAATGCCACACATATCAAACTACCCTTGTGCTCGGTGTTCCCTTAGACGACGTTCGTAATTGACTTAGCGCTTTGGTTATCCGCTACCCGTTATCCGTAAACCGTATTCCGTTATTCACATCGTGATAGAACACGGAACACGGTTTACGGGACACGGTTTACGAAACCCGGGAAGTTATTTTCGAACGATTCCTTAGCGCCACTCCGCTCCCCTATTCATACCTGAATAGATGCTTTCGACCAAACAAAAAGACCAGACGTCCTTTTTTGTTTCCCCAGGGGTATCTTCTCAAAATTTCGGGGCAAAGATTACAAAAGTTTCAAAACGAGCGCTATGCAGACAATATGTTGTTAAAACTTTTGTAATCTCCCCAGTTTATTGAGAAGATACCCCCAGGGTATCACAAAAAACGCGTCAGGTCTCTCAAGTATTGGGATGTTACTGTCAGCTATCAGGCTGCGCGTTCCTGGAAAGCCCATGCCTGTTGGATGCTGGTCTGATTTTCGATTGCTTCTCTGAAAATACCTTCATATTTCAAAGCGCAGCTATCAATAAAGTACTCCTCGACCAGATATTGGTTATTTTTGCCCATCTCCTGGCGTAAGGCAGGATTTCTAATTAACGATTCACAACAATCCCTGAATTGGCTCAGGTCGTTGAGCTTAACAAGATGGCCTGTTACCTGATTTCGTAGGAAATCGGTTTGTCCTCCGTTATCATAACAGATAACAGGTAACCCGCTGGCCATTGCTTCTAAGAAAACGAGGCCAAACCCTTCATGTTGGCTGGTAGATACGTATACATCTGACATACGCAAGATACGGAACTTTTCTGTTTCTTCTACAAAGCCCATAAACTCAACTTTTTTCTCTAACTGACGACTGGCAACTTCTTGCCGCAAAAAGTTTTCTTCAGGACCTGAGCCAACAATCAATAAACGCACCGGCTCACTGCTGAATGTTTCCATCATGGCAATTAGCTGCTCAATTCTTTTGCGATTCACGAGCCGGCCTACTGTAACTAACAACAGTTCATCTTCAGCAAAACCATATTCTGTTCGGGACGCTGTGTTGGTAGGCGGTCTTTTTATTGCCAACGGGATGCGGATTCCCTCTGTCTCTGGTGTGTAATAGTGATGCATGTTATCCAGAATATCACTAGAATCACCAATAACAACATCAGCCCGGTTCAATAACTGTCTGACCCAGATACGGAGCGGCAAATGGCGGTGAGGCGAGAAGAATTTGCTGGGGTCATATATATCGCCGCCCAGTACAGAAAGGACATTGGGTATTTTGCCAAACTGAGCCAGGACATCACCAACGGGGCCGGTTGGAAGGACGAAATGCGTATTGATCACGTCGAAACGTTCCTTCCTTAACAATTTTATCCCCGCCATAATTCCCATAGGAATGAAGGTTGCCATTGAAAGGAGACTGGCTACAGTTTCTTGATTACGGAAGAAAACGGGGACTCGAATGACGCGCACGCCATTTTCAATGCGTTCGCGTGGTAAATCTAATCCTTGTGAGGTTAATACCGTTACATCATGGCGCTTGGCCATTTCTTCGGCAATCAAGGCGTTGATGACGCCGCCGCCGCCGCCCAGTGGTGGATACTCATAGTTGCAAAATAGTATTTTCATTGTGCGCATCCTTTATTTTCCAGTACAAATCGCTTTCTACTTAACCCTCCCGGAGGTTACTCTCAGGGCTGTTTTTGACAGACGGCCGCTATTTTCTTGCTAAATAACTTGTTTTTCTTACCGTATAGAATGAACCCGACCCGAAAAATCCATGACAGCGCCCAGGCAATGAACCAGGCGACGTAGTTGAACGGGTTGGTGTAAAAGACATACAGGTTGAGCGGGAAGACCCGGATACGGCCGTAACCACAATACGCCAACACTTGCCGCAGCGAATAATCAGTAAACGTATTGAAATGGTCAAAGTTTTGAGCCAGGGCTTCCGCGCCGGTGATAGGATTGGCGCCGTTGAGACCATGAACGATCAAAGTTCCGCCATCATTCAGTTTTTCCCAACACAATTTCAGGAACATGACCATTTCATCTTTGGTTAGATGGTTGAGTTCTTGCTCACAAATAATGAGATCAAACTGGCGGTCGGAATTTGTCAGAAAGGGAACAGCTGGCGCAGTTTGACAGTGCAGATTTTTCGATTGCGCATGGTGAATTTTATCGGCGAAGGAGTCGATACCTAAAATGTTAGCGTATCCTTCTTCTTGCAGCATGTTAACAAAATAGCCGGGGCCGCAGCTGATAACCAGGATGTGATTCTGTCTATTTTCCGGTACGTGGGGCAGGTAATTGGCCCGGTAAAATTGGCCAAACTTTTTGTACCCTTTTTCGATATCTTCAGGCCCTTCCCAAAAGGAGTCGAAGGGTTCAATTTTTGCCGTTAGCTTTGTTCCGGATAACATTAACTTTTGGTTCTCCACATGAGATGTCGGGCTTCAACCGCCACTAATGCTATACTGGCACACTTTTCTAACGATTTATCTAAAGGTAATCCATTTCTCTATACCAATTAGCGGTTTCTTTTGTTCCTTGCCAAAAATCAATGCGCGGCGTATATCCTAAAACGGCCGCTGCCTTGTCTGAGGACAGAGTAAAACTTTTTTTGAAAAAATCCATTCGGCGCCGGTGGAGGGGTGGCTGGATGCCCAACGGCCGTAATCCCCCTTCCATCACGGCGGCTAACAAAAGGAAGGGCGCGAGGGGGGCGCGCAGCCGGGGCGGTTTTGTGCCCAAAGCAGCGGCAACGGCCGTTACCATATCATTCGTAGTAGTTGGTTTTTCACCGGCCAGGATAAACGTCTGGCCGACCGCAGCTTCTACTGACCCGGCCAGGCGCAGCCCGGCAATCAAGTCGTCAATATAAACCAGGTGGTGCCGGTTACGGCCGTTGCCAATCATGAAGAAAACACCCTTCTGGATGCCTCTAAACAGCTTCAAAAGCCGCCGGTCGCCAGGGCCATATGTTTCGGAGATACGGATGATGACCACCGGCAATTTGGCCTGATAAGACAAAACCAATTGTTCACCCTCCAGTTTTGTTTTGCCGTAGATATTGTCTGGATTTAGGGGAGACTGTTCGTTAATGACGCCGGATACGGCCGTGCCATACACCCCAATCGTACTGCCATGCACAAACCGCTTAACGCCGGCGGACACACTGGCATCCAACAAATTCTTAGCGCCCGTCACATTCACATCATAAAATCGTTGGTCGGGGACATTCGCTTCATGCTGGACAGCGGCAAAATGATAAACCAGGTCAATTCCCGCCAGCAGTTCAAACACCCTGCCCCGATCTGTGACCGATGCCAGGATCACCTCCGCCCCCTGGGCCTCAAGCTCTTTTTGATTGGCTGCTTCAGCTTCGTTGTTCGCCTGACCCAACACCCGCACGACAGCGCCGTTTCCCAGCAGCGCCAGGGCCAGCCTGGAACCAATAAAACCCGTGCCCCCGGTAATCAATACATTCATTCTCTTGTTCCTTTCGCCATTTACCGCTGTAATTGTGGAAAGCGCGTTTCAACCTCGGCCAATTCTTGCTGCACCCGTTCTTCATCCCAACCCAACTCCACGGCCATCAAATCAGCGCATGTTCGCAAAGCGCCCCTTCCCGGATGTTCACCAGTGGCCAGGTCGGTTCGTCGGAAAATAACATCGCTCAATTTTGCGCCATCTCGGCGCGAACAGCATGAATGATTTCGGCTTTGACGACGGTTGAATCACCCACTGTTTCGGCCAGCGCGGGGTTTTCGTTGGCGATTTGCAAGACCTCGCCATAGGCGGCGCCATAATTTTGCAGCAAGGCAGTCATGACGTCGGTGGACAGGGTGAGCGGTCGCTGCTGATTAGCCTTGTACAGCAGATGATCGAAGCTGTCGAAATTGCCGCCGTGGATGGGCGTAACGGCCGTTTTCGACCGCGGCGCTTCCTTCCCCAACTTATCAAAAACCAGATTCACCGCCTTCTCCGCTATCCCGCGCGCCGTCGTAAACCGCACGCCGATCAACGTAATCAACCCCTCTACCTGATGATCTTGCGCATGATCAACAACAATCGAACGCTTGCCGTAACTCAGATCAACCGCGCCCGGCTTATTCTCCCCAAACAACGTCAGCCCGGCATTCCACATCGAAACATCATCCAGCGTCAAATTCACACCCGGATAAGAGACATTGATCTCATCCAAAAAGCCCTGCAAATCCTGCGGAGTCACCGTAAACGTATCCGGCTTCCCTTCATGAACAACATGCCAGACGCCAATCAACGTATACCCCCGCCAGGGAACCAGAAAGAGATGGCGATTCCCCCGGCTCAAGAACGCATCCGGGTCCTTCGTTTGTCCCTGGACAGACAAAGCATGATCCCTCACCAACCGCTTCTTGACTACAAAATAAGCGTCCCGCGAAAAAGAAGGGTCGCGTTTTAATGCCAGGTCGCTTCCCGGTTCAAGCAGCCACTTAGCCCAGGGACCGGTGGCATTGAGCACAACCCGCCCGCGAACTTCCAATAAATCGCCGCTTAACCGATCCTGTGCCTTAACCCCAATAATCCTGTTTCCTTTCCGAATAAGCTTTGTTACCCGCATATAATTGGCAACATGGGCGCCCGCCGCCGCCGCCGCCTGCGTAAACGCCAACGACAGCCGGGGAGGATTATACATTTGTCCATCATGAAAAATAGCTGCGCCAGTCAGCCCCTTCCTCTCCAGATTAGGAAACATTTCCAGCAAATCATGCGTTGACATCATCTTGCCGGATGGAATGTGATTACGAGAATCCTTGATTCCCCGATTGCGGTCAAAAGTGAGGAGATCGTAAAGCAGCAGCGCGGCTCTCATCACCGCCTTGCCCTTCATGCCATGACCGTATGTGGGAATGATGAAGGGCATTGGCCGTACTAAATGAGGCGCAATTCGCAAAAAGGCGCTGCGCTCGGCGCTGGATTCGCGCACGCGATAAACATCGCCATGCTGTAAATAGCGTATGCCGCCATGCACCACCTTAAAATGATTGGCTGACGTGGCGTGACCAAAATCATCTTGTTCTACTAACGCCACTGAAAGCCCGCGCAATGTTGCATCCCAGGCCGCGCAAATGCCAAATATACCGCCTCCCACTACAATGAGATCATACTCTTGATTAGCTAACGCCATTACATCTCTGATCATGCGCTGTCCCCATCATTATCTATGTCCTGCGGCGAAGGTTCCAACAGGGTTTCTTTGATAACATAAATCGGTTTGTGCTGGGTTTCATAATAGGTGCGAACAATCATTTCTCCAATTAACCCCATGATCAGCAGCTGCACACCAACTACAATGAGGAGAATTGCCAGTAACAGGAGCGGCCGATCGCCCAACGGCTGATTGAAAAACAGCCGCACGACTGCTAGATAAAAGGCCAGCAGGGAGCCTCCTGAAAAAACGATTAGACCCAACAGTCCAAAAATTTGCATGGGCCGGGTGGCATAGCCTAACAAGAACCGTACCGTTACCAGGTCTAAAATAACCCGTACCGTTCGATTCAAACCATACTTAGTTTGTCCAAACTGGCGCGGTCTGTGATTAACCGGCAGTTCGGCCACCCGAACGCCCATCTGGCTGGCTAAAGCCGGGATGAAACGATGCAATTCACCATACAATCTGGTGTATTTCAAAACATCATGTCGGTAGGCTTTCAGTGAACAGCCATAATCATGCAGTGATACGCCAGTGGATCGGGAAATGAGCCGGTTGGCCAGGACTGAAGGGAGCCGACGGGTTAAGAGCTTATCTTGACGATCTATACGCCAGCCGCTTACGATGTCATAACCCTCGTCCATTTTCTGCAGCAGCAAGGGGATGTCGGCTGGATCGTTTTGCAGGTCACCGTCCATCGTGATGATGATGTCGCCGCGAGCGAAATCGAATCCGGCGGAAAAGGCGGCCGTTTGCCCAAAATTGCGTCGGAGACGGATGACTCGGAAACGGCCGTCACGCGTCCCAATCGCCCGCATTATTTCAAAACTATCATCCACACTCCCATCATCTACCAGGATAACTTCGCTGACTTTATCCAGATTATCCAACAACTGCTTTAATTGCTCATAAAGCAGTTCCAGATTTTCCGACTCATTCAGAATGGGAATGACAATAGACAAATCAATCCGTTCTACAGTTGCTTTCTTCAAAATCGTGCCATTCGTTTTCATTGAGAACAGGCTCCCAATTGGGTGACCATACTAGAAATTTTCGCATTCCTACGTTTTACGTGGGAATGCCTGCGTGAACGCTCTGCGTTTACACGACGCAGCGCGTCTAACAGGCCATTCCAGGCGGAGCGTGAAACGAGGGGAATGAACGCTTACCCCTCCCTCCATCGTAGGTTAACCAAAAACACTTACGCCATGCCTTACACACGGGGATTGGCAACAGCCGTTGCCGCTTAATATCGCCTGTAAGCGTATGTTATTATATTTATGCTAACGAGTCTATCTCGTATTGTCCTTATGTAAAGACTTAGATCGTAGCAGCGCATCAAATAAATCATAACGAAACGCTGAAATCTTCCTGCTTTGCACCGCTTTTCAAGCATTATATTCGGTAAGCGGCAGTAACGGTAATTCTAACGGGCAATTGAACAAAAAGAGAAATCAGATGAACAAGAAAAAGAATACGCTCTATCGCTTTTTAAGCGCGTATGGATTTATTTGGCTGTTTACCCCGGTTGCTTTAATGGTGTTGTTCATAAACTTATCGCATCAGGTACAGGCAGCCACTCCTGCCGCCCGCATCGCTTACTGGCAGCTAGATGAAACAACCGGCCCGCCCTTTGTCGACTCCATAAATGCTTACAATGGCGTTTGTACCGGTTCCTGCCCGACAGCCGACACGGCCGGACTGGTCAACGGCGGCCAGGCATTCGATGGTGTGGGTAATGGCATCACAGTAACGGCCGTTTCCGCCTTCAATTGGGCCACCGCCGACAGCTTCTCCATTGAGTTTTGGGTTAAAGCGGCGGCGGGGCAAACTTGCGCCAGCGCCGACCAAGTCATGATCGGTCGGGCCGACAGCGGCGCGGGTGTGGGTTTCTGGTCACTAGGCTGCACCGGCTCAACCGGAACCGCCAACTTTCGATTGGGAGACAGCGCCGGCGTCAGCGTGACATTGACGAGCAGCAAAGTCATCACCAATGGAGTCTGGCATCATATCGTCGGGATTCGTGACGGCGTCAACAACATCAATTCCCTCTATGTGGATGGCACAGAAGTGATGTCCGTTACCCAAACCTACGCCGGCAGCTTTGCGCCAGGCACGGCCGATTTGAGCCTGGGCAGTTTGGAAGCAGGCGCTTACTTTGCCGGCACACTGGACGAAGTCGCCATTTACACCGGCGTCTTATCTGCCGCCGAAATTCAAACCCACTACTACCTGTCCCGCGGTTACGCCGACGCCTGCGCCGCGCCGGTCAAAATCATGCCCCTGGGCGATTCAATTACACGGGGCAGCCGCACCAACCCCATCGTCGGTTACCGCCAGCCGCTCTATTTATCATTGGTCAATGGGTATTACAGCATTGATTTTGTAGGCACTCAGAATACGGGCGGCACGGCCACGCCTCCTTTTGATACTAACCACGAGGGGCACAGCGGTTGGCATGCCGATGACGCTTTAACATTCCAAAGCATTCAGGATAATGTGTATAATTTTTTGTCCCTTAAACCGGCTGATGTCGTGTTGCTTCAGATCGGGACAAACGACCTCCTTGGGGGGCAAGACGCCGTCACGCTTGTTTCCGAAGTTGGACTAATCCTGGATGAAATCGACCGGTACGATGAGAATATAACGGTTATCCTAGCCCAAATTACCAACTTGACCCCCATAAGTCCCACAGTAACCACCTTTAACAACGGTCTGGTTCCCATGGTGGCCACGCGCGTTGCAGCCGGAGACAAAATCATCCTGGTTGACAACG
>JAJRYT010000181.1 GCA_024275635.1 Chloroflexota bacterium
AACAATTTCAAGAACGCTGGGTTTAATCATGCGACGATAGGCAACACCGATTGCAGCGCCTGCCACAATCCGCCGCAGAATCATTACAGCGGGGCGTGTCGTGACTGCCACCAGGACACCAACAAGTTTAAGAACGCCACGTTCAATCATGCGACGATAGGTAACACCGATTGCAGCGCCTGCCACAATCCGCCGCAGAATCATTACAGCGGGGCGTGTCGTGACTGCCACCAGGACACCAACAAGTTTAAGAATGTGAACTTTAGCCATCAAGGATTGACGGATTGTCAATCATGTCATAACCGTCCGCAGAATCATTTCCAGGGGCAATGTTCTGATTGTCACAACACGAACAAATGGGGCGATGCATCGTTTAATCACACGTTCCCCATTGATCACAAGGATGCCAATGGCGACTGCAGCAAATGTCATCCGGGCGGGAATACATCAACCTGGACTTGTGCTAACTGCCATAACCAGCAAAAGATGGATGATAAGCATAAGGAAGTTGGTGGGTATACCCAGAACTGTATGGCCTGTCATGCTAATGGCAAGAAGCCAAAGGATTAAGCGTATAGATTAATATTCCAATTTCTTTTTCAAGTAGTCGTTACGACATCCCCTGGATTGATTATAAAATCCTGGGGATGTCATTTGTCTTTTGTATCGAATTGGCCGAACCGACGTTGTCTTCGGTAACTAGAATTGTATAAGGAGAGTCATGTACCTTTAGTTAAGAGCCTGTCTGAGAATTCTGGCTGAGGTGTTCTGGTTCAGAGTGAGCCTGCCTGAATTTCCGGACGGATTATTAAATAAAGGAGGGATTATTATGAGACGATTACTGCTTATTACTTTGGCGATCTTACTATTCGCAGGTATCGTTGGGGGGACGGCCACGTATAGTTTAGCTTTGAATGCGCCTTATGTGCCGGGCGAACCGCTGTTTAGTACGCAATTGATGTCGGAACGGCTTTGGAGCCTGACTTTTAATACGAATGAGGCAGACCGGGCGGGCGTGTTGTTGGATATTCTGGCCCGGCGGCTGGATGATTTAACGGCCGTTCAGAACACTCCCCATGAATTAGCGGCTGTTTCTGTCTTTGATGAGGCTTTTATTGAAGCGGCGCTGGCTATTGGTAAGCTGCCCCCGGAGACCCAGCAGCCTTTACGTGAACGCCTGTCCAATATGTCACAGCAGGCGTTGGCCCGGTTAGATGCGCTGGCTGTGGCTGACGATACGGCCGTTACCAGTCTCCGCGCCAAACTGCAGACCGCGCTGGCTTTACTCAATGATGTCAATGCCGATATTACCAGTGTGGTGCTGGCAAACACGGTGGATGGGCAAGGAGAAACGGCCGTAGCTGCCAATTTCTCCGGCAATGCCCTTGACGATCCGCGTTCCATCCCCTTCCCGCCCAACGCTGACCTGACATCTGCCCACAGCTTTTTTCCCATCACCGATGGACACGGCGACCTGCAATGTTCCGCTTGCCATACCGGGGCCACCTACCAGGGGGCCGACCCGGCTTGTGTTGCCTGCCATGCCGACGATGACGCCCATAACGGCAGCAACGGCGCCGACTGCGCCCTGTGCCATACCATCGCCAGTTGGCAAGACGCCAGCTTCGATCACAGCGTCATTGGCACACAGGACTGTTCTGAATGTCATGAGCCGCCGCCTAACCATTATGCCGGCGCTTGCCGTGACTGTCACACCGATACGACCGATTTTAGTAATGCGGTGTTTAATCATGCCGCAATTGGTAGTACCGACTGTTCCGCCTGCCACACGGCTCCGGCTAACCATTACG
The DNA here is from genome assembly GCA_024275635.1 of Chloroflexota bacterium. Classification (GTDB taxonomy): domain Bacteria; phylum Chloroflexota; class Anaerolineae; order Promineifilales; family Promineifilaceae; genus JACKCC01. Next base: position 1,812 of record JAJRYT010000181.1, read on the forward strand.
CGGGCGCGTGCCGCGACTGCCATTCCGACACCACTAACTTTAGCAATGCCGTGTTTAATCACGCCACAATTGGTAGTACCGACTGTTCCGCCTGCCACACGGCTCCGGCTAACCATTACGCGGGCGCGTGCCGCGACTGCCATTCCGACACCACTAACTTTAGCAATGCCGTGTTTAATCACGCCACAATTGGCAGCGCCGACTGCTCAGCCTGTCATACGGCTCCGGCCAACCACTATGCAGGCGCGTGCCGTGATTGCCATACCGACACGACGAACTTTAAGAATGCCTCCTTCAATCACGCTACAATTGGCGGTACGGACTGTTCGGCCTGTCACAGCGCCCCGGTCAATCATTACCCTGGCGCTTGCCGGAACTGCCATGTAGATACGGGTAATTTTCGCAATGTGAACTTTAACCACGCCGGTTTGACGAACTGCCAGGGCTGCCACACGCCGCCGCCGAACCATTTTGCCGGCCAATGCTCCGACTGCCATTCGACCACGACCTTTGGCGGCGCAACTTTCAATCACACGTTCCCGGTAAATCACAAAGGGGCTAATGGCGAATGCGCCAAGTGTCATCCCGGCGGCAATACGGCTACTTACACCTGCTACACTTGTCACGACCAACAAGAGACAATTCGTAAACACAACGAGGAAGGCATCGGCAACATCGCCAATTGTGTCCAGTGCCATGCCAATGGCAAGGAAAATGATGGCGGTGATGATGACAAGAAAGAAGATGGCGGTGATGACGATGATGATTAGGTTGTTGTAATGGCCGGTAAACGGCCGTTACGCCAGCCATTCTCAACCCAAAACGCCCCCCTCGTATGAGGGGGGCGTTGCTTGGTCAGGCCCAGCCGTTTTTCAACGGTAGAATCCAACCCACAGCGCCCTTTGCGCTTTTGGGGTTCGTTTTTCGTTCAGCCCCGCGTAATTTCTTGTGCCCGCTTGGCCATTTGCGCCCGCAGTTTGGCCGAATCACGCGGGTAGCTCCAATAAAACAGAGTGAAGAAAGCCGCGCAAAATATCCAGGGAAAAGGAATCATCCAGACCATCGCTTGCGTCAGGCCAATGCGATCGGCTAAAGAACCGGCAATGTAAGCGGCAACGGCCGTGAACCCATTCTCAATAAACACAATAAACGCAAACGCCGACGCCCGCAGTTCCGGCGGCGTTACCCCCTGAACCATTGGCTCCTTCGCTCCCTTGCCGGCCCAACTAATCAACAGCGCTGTAATAAAACTGAGGGTCACGATAGAGGCATAAGACCAATCGGCCGTTTGCGTAAAAAGGATGTAGGTTAAGGGAATACCACTGATAATTGAAATCTGGCCGACGGCCGCCCGTCCATATTTGGGGCTTTTCTTATCGGCCCAATCACCTAAAAACCCGCCTAGCACGTTGGAAACGGCCGTGCCAATGACAATCGTGGCAAAAGCAATCGTCGCTCTTTGGTCATCCATCCCGCGCTCATTCACCAGCCAGGTAATCATGTACAACCCCAACACCACCCAGGGCATTGCTCCCGACAGCCCTTGAGCAATAGCCACCCAAATCGTGGGGATACGTATCATTTTCTGGATATTAGCCAGATTAACCGCATAGTGCGCGGCGGCTTCTTCCGTGATTTTGCCGGCCAGTTCCGGTTCAGCCGCGCCGCGCACCGGCTCTTCCACCATGAACCAGACCAGCAAACCGGAAACAACACTGAGGCCGCCTAACATGAAAAAGCCCCAACGCCACAAGCCTGGTGAGGCCAACAGTCCCAGCGCCAGCGTAAAGATAACAATGCCCAACACACCCAGCCCTTCCAGGATGCCCAGGGCACGGCCGCGCCGGTGAGGTGGGTAAGTGTCGGAAATAAGGGAAAAGACAGCCGGCATCAAGCAGCCCAGACCAATGCCCGAAATTGCCCGTAAGACCAATAACTGCCCATACCCCTGGGAAAAACCGATTAACAACGTCCAGATACCCCACAAGCCGGTGCCAAAAACGATTACATTCTTACGCGGGAACCGGTCGGCGACATAGCCCCAGAAAGGAGCCGTAACCGATTGCAGGATATTCCGAATCGTTCCAATGATGCCCAGCTGTGTGTAACTTAACCCCCAAAGCGCCTGGAGAGTCGGGAACAACACAGACATCGCCTGCCCTTCGCCCTGATCGATGAAATAGCCGAATGACAGGGCGAACATTGTGCGCCAGTTACGGGGCGGTTTATCGATTTGGGCGCTTTCATCCTTAAGCTCGATTTCTAGTTGCATTGGTTTTTACCTATTCGATTAGGGGGGTGCTTCATATGAGTTGGCGGCTCGTAGGACGATTTGCTAGATTGCCGACAAGCTGGCGGCTTGTCCTACAACCAAAATGAAATACACCCTTTGATTTGTGACTGGACATTAGCGTCTCCAGTGTAGGGCGATTTTCAAAATCGTCTTACGTACCAGAGAAAAATCCGAAATCCGCCAGACTCCAGTTAATTATAGGTGTGCCCATTGTATCCATTCACTTAAGAAAACCAAAACGCCCTGCTCACAAATGTAAGCAAGGCGTTTTTCGGTTCAGCGAGAAGGGGGAAATTAATCTTCTAACAAACCGGTTCGGGCATTAAACGCATCAATCAGCGCATCAATCTCATCCACATGGCCGTGAATACTCGTCCAGTAATTATGGTCATACCATTGCGCTTGAATCTCCTCGTAACTCTTGCCCTGCTGTTCGACCCAGGTGAAATATTTTAAGTTGTGAATCCGCTTGCGGTCCGCGTAAGTCAGCTCCTGCATATTGTCCGTGGTTTCGCCCATCAGGTATTGATAGTAAGCGCCGGAAGCATCCAGATTGCTGAATTCACCCACTTCTTCCGTCAGCTCAACCAGACGACTCTGGTACATCTCCATCGAGTCCGTCGCCACCGTCACGATGACATCATTGCCGTCCATTTCATAATATTTAGCTGTCTTGATGGCCGCTAACACATTGGCGATGCTGGAAATGCCCAACAGCGGCAAATCGGCCGCCAGCCCTGCGTCCACGCCCTGGCTGACCAGGTACTCCTGCCCGGCCGGTTCATTGAACAAACGAATCCACGCCATCGGGCCATTATCGTCAATCGCCGTGATGACATCGGTATTCTTGACATTGTGAATCCAGGGCACGTGTTTATCGCCGATGCCCTCGATGCGGTGCGCGCCGAAGCCGTTGTTGAGCAGGGTTGGGCATTGCAGCGCCTCGCTGGCGACGATTTTGCTGTACGGGAACTGTTCCTTCAAGTAATCGCCGCAGGCAAGTGTGCCGCCGGAACCGGTGTTGGAGACGACGGCTCGGAAGCGATCCTGTTCGCCCATTACCTCGTCCAATGCTTCCACCATGGCGCGGCTGGTGACTTCGTAATGCCACAAATAGTTGCCAAACTCCTCAAACTGGTTAAAGATGGATAAATCTTCGCCCGATTCCCGTAATTCCCAACATTTGTCGAATATCTCTTTGACGTTACTCTCCGAGCCGGGTGTCTTAATCGTTTCACCGGCGACGTTGGCCAGCCAGTCGAAACGCTCTTTGCTCATCCCGGCCGGCAAAATGGCGATGGATTCGCAGGCCAGCAGATTGGAATCGTAAGCGCCGCCGCGGCAGTAGTTGCCGGTGGAAGGCCAGACCGCTTTTTGTGTGGTGGGGTCAAATTGACCGGTGACTAGGCGGGGAACCAGGCAGCTAAAAGCCGCGCCAACCTTGTGCGCGCCAGTGGGAAACCATTTGCCCACCAAGATGACGATGCGGGCGTCTACGCCGGTCAGTTCTTTGGGCAAGACCAGATAGTTGACGCCGCTAAATTTGCCGCCGCTTTCCTTCGGTTCATTATGCCAGTTGATGCGGAACAGGTTTAAGGGGTTCAAATCCCACAAGCCGATGGTTTCTAGCTTTGCTTTGATGCTGTCCGGGATTAAATCCGGGTTAATCATCTGCTTGAAGGTGGGGATGATGATATTTTGTTCGCGGGCGCGCTGGATGGCTCGTTCCAGTTTGGCCTCGTCGTGAATGGTTAAATCAATTAGATCGCTCATAACATTTCCTTGAAAAAGATTGATGATTGAAGATTAATGATTGAAAGCACAACCTAATCTTCAATCTTTAATTATTTAATTTCCTGGATGACTCGTTTCAAGTCATCCAAATTGGGTTCGACGCGGTTGGGGGTTGTGCCGACCATTTCGACTGATTTCATGGCGCTGGCAATGTCTTTGAGGCCGTTGCCGGTGTTGAGGACGACGATACGGTCGTCGGCGTTGACCAACTCCAGTTTAACCGCTTTGACTAACCCCGCATACGCCGCTGCGCCCGCCGGTTCGGCAAAGACGCCTGCGCCGCGCGCCAGGGTGGGGATCGCTTCCAGAATTTCGTCGTCGCTGACGCGGATGTATGCGCCGTCGGTTTCGGTCACGGCCGCTAACGCTTTAATCCTATCTCTGGGCAGCCCGGCGCTGATGCTGTCCGCTACGGTGACGCCGGAAACGGGGGCTTTGGTCAGGATGTCCTCGCCGTCGTGCCACGCTTCGTACATGTAGGCGCTGCCTGCGGCCTGGACGCCCATGATGCGGGGCATTTTGTCAATCCAGCCGAGCGCTATCAGGTCTTTCAACCCTTTGTGCAGCCCGCCGATAATGCAGCCGTCGCCGACGCTGACGAAGACGACGTCGGGGGCGTTCCAGTTGAGCTGCTCGCAGATTTCGTAAACGGCCGTCTTCTTCCCCTCAGTCATGTATGGATTGTAGGCCGTATTGCGGTTGTACCAGCCATACTCGTCCGCCGCTTCCAGGCACAGCTCAAAGGCGTCGTCATACGTGCCCTTAACCAGCATCACCGTGGAGCCAAAGACCAACAGTTGGGCGATCTTGGCCGGCGGGGCGGCTTCGGGGACAAAAATGACATTGGGCTGCTCTACGCTGGCGCAAATGCCGCTCAACGCGGCGGCGGCGTTGCCGGTGCTGGCTGTGGTGATAATGTCAGCGTTCTTTTCTTGCGCCTTGACGACAGCGATGGCGCTGGCCCGATCTTTGAAACTGGCGGTGGGGAGACGGCCGTCATCCTTCACCCACACATGTTTTAGCCCCAGCCCTTCCGCCAGCCGGGGCGCCTCATACAACGGCGTCCAGCCGATGGAGAGCGGCGGAACCTCAGCGTCCGCCGCAATCGGCAGCAGCGGTTTGTAGCGCCAAATCGAATAATCCTCATTCTGCGCCAGGCTTTCTGGGCTGATGCGCGTTTTGATCAGATCGTAATCATAACGCACGTCCACAATGCCCTCTTTCCCATGATCCGGACAAACGTACTCAATCTCGTCCGGCCCATATTCTTTGCCGCAGATGAGGCATTTGAGGTGTTTTATGTGATCCATTTTTTCGTAATCCGTATTCCGTATTCCGTATTCCGTATTCCGTAATTGCACGGTTTACGGCTTATGGTTTACGCAGTAATGTGCGTTCCCGTCTCGCCGCGCAGCGCGCGGGCAATGTTTGGCGGATCGGTGATGAGGGCTTTTTTGCCGCCGTTTTCCAGGAAGCTGACGACCGCTTCAATCTTGGGCGCCATGCTGCCGGGGGCAAAATGGATGCCTTCGGCCAGGTATTGTTTGGCTTCGGCCAGAGTCATGCTGTCCAGCCATTCCTCGTTTTCTTGGCCAAAGTTAAGGGCGACTTTCTCGACGGCCGTGCTGATCAACAACAAATCGGCGTTAATCTCTTTCGCCAAAACACTGCTGGCCCGATCCTTGTCAATCACCGCGTACACGCCGCCCAATTCGCGCAGTTCCCCTTTGGTATTGTGAACTACTGGAATACCGCCGCCGCCAACCGAAATAACCACATTATCGGCATCCGTCAACGTTTGCACCGCATCCTGCTCAATCACCCGCAGCGGAATAGGCGAAGCGACCACCCGCCGCCAGCCGCGACCGGCGTCTTCCACCACTCGCCAGCCTTCCTTCTCAAACTCACGGGCTTCCGCTTCTTCCATAAAGCTGCCAATCGGTTTAGTGGGATGTTGGAACCCCGGATCATCCTTATCAACTAAAACCTGCGTTACCACCGACACGACCGGTTTTCTGATACCCCGGCTGTACAGTTCATTCCGCAGCGCCTGTTGCAGCATGTAACCAATCGAACCTTGCGTATCCGCCACGATGAGGTCGAGCGGGGTGGTGTGTACTTTGCCGGCGGCAATTTCGTTGCGCCGCATGATGTAGCCGACCTGCGGCCCATTGCCGTGCGTCACAACCAGCGTCCAACCATCTTCAATCATATCCGCCAGATGACGACACGTTTCTCGAACCGCATCCCATTGATGGGGAACGTCCGGGCGCTTTTTATTGGTAATCAATGAATTGCCGCCCACGGCGACGACGGCCAATTTTTTGCTCATAGTGGGATCTCCGGGGGTAGAAACCGGATTCCTGTAAGAAACGTTGTTTCTCGGAAATCCGGTTTCTGATATTACAACATCGTCTATTACGACATCGTCAACGCCATAACCGCTTTCTGAACGTGCAGGCGATTTTCCGCCTCATCCATAACGACGCTTTGACGGCCGTCCAACACAGCGCTGGTCACTTCAATATCGCGGTCGGCCGGCAGCGGGTGCATGTAGATGGCATCCTTTTTAGCTAAAGCCATCTTGGCATCGTCCACCAGCCAGTTTTTGTACTTGTCCTGCAAGATTTTGCCATCGTCGGGATCGGCGGTGGTCATCAGCGGCCCCCAGGATTTAGCGTAAATCACGTCGGCATCCTTGTAAGCGTCTTCCATATTGTCCATCACCTCAAAGCTGGTTCTAAACATCTCCGCCTGTTCCCGCGCCTGCGCCATGATTTCCGGCATCAGTTGGAATTCCGGCGGATGGGTCAAGACGACATCCATGCCAAAGCGGGGCATCTGCAAGATGAGCGACTGCGGGACGGAGATGGGTTTGAGGTAGGACGAGGCATACGCCCACGAAACGACAATCTTCTTGCCGCGTAAATCTTTGCCTTTCTTCTCCTGAATGGTCATCAGATCGGCCAGGCATTGGTGAGGATGGTACACGTCGCACTGCATGTTCAACACGGGGGCGCGGGACGCTTCGGCGACGAGGTTGAGGTAGCGGTTGCCGTCTCCCCAGTCGCAATGGCGAATGGCGATACCGTCGAAGTAACGGCCGTAAATATCCCCCATCTCCTTTTCCGTGTCCCCGTGCGAAATCTGCGTCGTGCGGCTTTCTATGAACGCGGCATGACCGCCCAACTGCGCCATCCCCGCCTCAAACGAGCCGCGCGTGCGCGTGCTGCTGAAGAAGAAAAGCATCGCCAACGCTTTATCGCGTAAATACGGATGCGGTTGCCCCAGCGCCCGCTTCATCTTCAAGTCCCAGGCCAGCTCCAGCACGGTTTCAACTTCCTCTTTCGAGAAGTCCAAATCGCTAATAAAATCCCGTCCACGTAATCCTGTTTGCATGTTGTTTTTCCTTTGGAGAAAGGGATCGGGGATTGGGGATTGAGGATCGGGACGGCGCATTCCACCGATCCCTGATCCCCAGCCCCCAATCCCTTTCCCTCTACCTCCTGATACTCCTTAATAATGCGTTTAGTTGTCGTCCAATTATGGACAATTCTTGAGCTAATTTTGTAAATTTATTTTCTGGTAAATAACCAATGCGGCGAGCCAGTTCGAGTTGTGTTTCCAATTCATTCAACGACCCGCGCGCGATAGATAAAAATCGGGCATACTCTTTACTGGGACGTGAATGGCCCTCGGCGATATTAGACGGTATCGAAACCGCAGAGCGGCGAATTTGGCTGGTAAGTCCATACATTTCCGATTTAGGAAATGAATTGGTAAAACGATAGACAGAAACCGCCACCTCCATCGCTCCCTGCCACACCCGCAAATCCCGATAGCTGAGAATATCTCCCATGAGCCAATCTCCCAATCCCTAATCCCCAATCCCCAATCCCTAATCCCCAATCCCTAATCCCTAATCCCTAATCCCTAATCCCCGCTCTCTAATCCCTAATCCCCGCTCCCACAAAGCGCGGAAGCAGCGCATAAAATTTAGTTGCCTCAACCACGTCCGCCAGCGGCACATGTTCGTTGACCGCATGGGCGTAAATTTCATTGCCGGGGCCAAAACCGATGCTGGGGATGCCCAATTTGCCCGCCCAATAGTTGCCGTTCGTCGAGAAATCCCATTTGCCTTGTCCGAACGGGTCTTCGCTGTTCCAGAGCGCCTTCATTGTATTTACGCCCGCTTGCACGAAGGGATGATCTTCCGGGTACGCCCATGAAGGGAAATACTGCTCGTACTCGTAAACCGCGCCCGTGTGGCTTGGCTCCGTATAGGTCAGGCCGTGCATCTCAAAGTCAGCCTTTGTTTCTTCGGGGATGATGGCGTTGAGTTGCTCGCGCACAATCGCTTTCGTTTCGCCAAAGGTGATGCGGCGGTCAATGAAGATGGTGCATTCGTCGGGTACGGCGTTATTGCTGGGGCTGACGCTGCTGATTTTGGTGACGGTGATCCGGCCAATACCCAAGAACTCATCTGGCGTAAATGTCTCTTCCAATTTGGAGATGGCATCCACGACGGGCATCATCTTGGTGACGGCGTTGTCGCCCATGTAGTTGCTGGCGGCATGCGCGCTCTTACCTTTGCAGGTTACTTCTAACTCATACCGCCCCTTGTGGCCGCGATACACTTTCATGTTGGTTGGTTCGCCGATGACGACGAAATCGGGATGGACGTTTTCCCAATCGTGGAAGGCGGCGCAGCCAACGCCGTCGCACCACTCTTCGATGTTGCCCAGCATGTAGCAGGTGAAGCCATCGAGTAAGCCCAAATCGCGCGCCATCGCCAGCCCGTAAACCATGCCGGGGGTGCTGTTTTTCTCGTCCAGCGCGCCGCGAGCGTATAACATGCCGTCTTCCACTTTGCCCTTGAACGGATCCCACTCCCACTGCTCCGGGTCGCCGATGCCGACGGTGTCGATGTGGGTGTCGTAGAGCAAAATTTTGTCGCCATTGCCGATTTTGCCGACGATGGAGCCGTATTTATCTACGTATACTTCGTCATAGCCGAGTTTGGTCATTTCTTCGCCGATGCGTTTGCCGACGGCTTCGATGTCGCTGTCCATACTGGGGATGGCGACGATGTCGCGGAAGAAGGCAAGAATATCGCTTTCGGCGGCGGCTATTTTTTGGTTGAGTTGTTGGATTATTTGTTGCATGGGTTCTCCTTAATTTGGGATCGGGGGTCAGGGACTGGGGAGCGGGGCTGATCCCCAATCCCTGATCGCCGATCCCCATTCTATTGTCGCCGACGTATGAGCCGCAGGCGGACTAAATCGTCTCGAAAGCCTGATTTTGATTTCAGGATGGGTTGGTTGTCGCTGTTGTAGCCAATTTCGCTGAAGGTGATGAGCGGGGTTTGGGGCGGGATGTGGAGGATGCCGCTTAATTCGTCGGATACGATGATGGGGATGATTTCGGAGAGGTAGTAGCTGAGGCGCTGACGGCCGTTTCCCCATAAAAACTCGTAGACCGGCTGTAATAACGCCTCATCGCTGTATTCCCCGGCCAATAAGTTAACGGGGATAATGTTGTGGGTCAAAATGACCGGCTCTTCATCTTCCAAAAACAGCTTTTTAACGACCAGAACTTGATCGGTTGGGGCGAGGTTGAGGGAAACGGCCGTTTCCTCATCCGCATCCTCTACATTTACGCTCAGCAGGCGTACAGAAGGCGTATATCCGTGCGCTTCCAGCATCGCTTCGTAGGACCAGATTTCGTCCAGCCGCGATTTGATTTGCAGCCCCGGTTCGTTGACAAACGTGCCTGCCCCTTGTTTGCGGTAGATGGCGCCTTCATTTTCCAACCGGCTCAAGGCGTCGCGGATGGTGGTGCGGCTGACTTGAAGCTGGTCGGCGAGGATGGTTTCGGAGGGGATACGGCCGTTTTCAAACTCATCGTTCAAAATGCGTGCCTTGATGTAGGACTTGGTCTGTTCGGTTAGGGAAGGGGTTCGTTGTAACATAAATCAAAATCTGTCATATGGTATGGTTGTATGACGAATTTTAACCAATTGTGGCTCGGTGTCAAGTGATAAATATTATGGTGGGGGGCACGGCCGTGTTAGAAATAAATGAAACAGTATAGCAAAAAGGTTGGTTTTGTTGTATTATTACAACAGAGGGTGCGGAGTTGTCAGTTTTTTGGAACATAGGATTTAATATGCGGCCTTATTGGAACAGAAAACGTTTATGGCGGTGTTCATGAGTAATTCTCAATCCCCATCAGTCTTGTCACGACCGTCAGACATCCACGAAGAAATTCGACAAACCTACCTGACATACCCTTACCCCTGGGTCATCGGTTACAGCGGCGGCAAGGACAGCACAACAACTTTGCAATTAGTTTGGTACGCGCTGGCGGAACTGCCGCCGGAACAACGCACCAAACCGGTTTATGTGATTTCTACCGATACCAAAGTGGAGACGCCTGTCATTGTAGACCGCATTGACGCCAGCATTCACCGGATTAACGAGGCGGCGCAGGCGCAGCAAATGAACCTGACGGCGCACAAATTGTCGCCCATTTTGGGCGATACATTTTGGGTGAATTTAATCGGGCGCGGCTATCCCGCGCCAAACAGCGGGTTTCGCTGGTGTACGGAGAGGTTAAAAATCAACCCATCCAATCGCTTTATTCTGGACAAAGTGGCTGAACACGGGGAAGTGATTCTGGTGTTGGGTAGCCGACGGGGAGAAAGCGCCACGCGAGATCAGGTGTTGAACATGCACCGCATCACCGGCATGAATTTGGCGCGGCATGGGCAGTTGCCAGGGGCGTGGGTGTACATGCCCATCGAACAGTTCACGACGGATGATGTGTGGACGTATTTGATGCAGGTGGATTCGCCTTGGGGCGGCGATAATTTGCAGTTGGCCTCGCTCTACCAGTCGGCGCAGGATGGGGAATGTCCGCTGGTGGTGGATGACAAAACAAGCTCCTGCGGTAATTCGCGTTTTGGCTGTTGGGTGTGTACGGTCGTCACCCGCGATAAGTCTATGGAAGCGATGATTGATTCGGGCGAGGATTGGATGATCCCGCTGCTGGAGTACCGGGATTGGCTTTCTGCGACGCAAGACCCGGCGGTGAAACCGGAGCAGCGGGAGTTTCGGGGGCGGGACGGCCGTATCAAAATCACCCAATCCGGCAAACTGCGCTGGCGCACCTACACGCTCGAATTTTCCCGCCAAATGCTGCGTAAACTGCTGCAAGCGCAGGCGGATATTCAGCAGGCAAATCGGGATACGGTCTTGATCAGCCTAGATGAATTACGGGAAATCCGCCGCCTTTGGTTGGCGGAACGGCAAGATTGGGAAGATTCGCTGCCGGGAATTGTTACGGCCGTTACCGGCCAACAACTCGATTGGGAACGGGATGACGGGGCCATGCCCGGCCAGTTAGAAGCGGAACTGTTGGCTGAATTGACAGCGGAAAATGATGTGCCGACGCGCCTGGTGCAGAAATTGTTTGACGCCGAATGGCAGTATCAAGGGATGTACCGGCGGGCCAAAATCCACCGCCGCATCGAAAAAATCTTCCGCGAAGATTGGCGCTCCCTATCGGATGTTGAGGCGGAAATGGCGCGGCGGCAAGAGATGACGGAGGCAGGGGGATGATTTTACAGAAAATCGAACTGCATAATTTCGGCATTTATGGCGGGGACGCCGCTTTTGACTTGACGCCGCAAAGCGGGAAGTAGTTTCAACGTCCTATCATCCTCTTTCGCGGTAAAAACGGGGTGGGGAAAAGTACGCTGGCTGAGGCGATCCGGCTCTGTCTGCATGGCAAATTGTCGCTGGGCGGCCGTACCCGTCAGCGGGATTATGAGGCGTACCTGCGCCAACGGTTGTATCGGGACGAGAATGGAGAAACGGCCGTATCCGCTCACATCGCCCTTGAATTTGAGCATGTATTGTTGGGCCGCCGTCAACAATATCGGGTAAAACGAGCCTGGGGGATGAACGGCCGTCGCCTGACCGCCAATTTACACATTTGGATTGACGGCGACCTGCTGAACGAAAGCGACGACGAAAAAGAGTACCTGCTGCGGGAACTGGTTCCGGTGGGCGTGGCCGAACTGTTCTTCTTCGACGGCGAAAAAATCGCCGCCCTGTCGGAAGAAGGGGCGGGCAGCGCCGGTTTGTTGGCCGATACGGTGAAGCATTTGCTGGGGCTGCACCTGGTGGAGCAGTTAGACCGCGATCTGGACGTGTATCTGACGCGGCAAACGGGCGTACAGGAATTGCAAACCTACCAAACTGAATTGACTCAACTGCATGATGAGGAAACGGAACTGGCCCAAAAGCGCAGCGATGTTCGCGCTCAATTGGTTGATTGCCGCCGCCAACTTAATCGCAAACGAGAAGAGAGCGCTTTGTTGGCCGAAAAAATTGCACGTGAAGGCGGCCGTTACGCCGAAAACCAGAATGCGCGCGAAACGGAACGGCAGAGCATCGCTGCGGCCATCGCTCAGGCGGAGCAGGAAATTTATGAATTGAGCCGGGGCGTAATGCCTTTTGCTGTTGCCCCCAATTTACTTCGGGCCGTACAAACACGGCTGAGGCAGGAAGCGGCCTATGAGCGCTGGCAAGCATCGCAGCCGGTTTTGCAGGAAATTAGGGCGTGTATTGTTAAGGAAGCTCGTCCCGCCTACGACACGACTAACACGGCTAGCGCTCCTCGTGAACAAGAACAGTCCACGCTCATTACACGTCTCCAGGAATTGTTACAAAATTACAGCGAGCCGCCCATAGCGAAGGATGACGTTGTGCATCACGTATCGGGGGAGAAGCGGGGCGTTTTGCTCAACTGGATTGATGAGGCGTTGACGACGGCCCCGCGTCAACTGGCCGCCGCGCTGCAAAAGCGAAAGGCGTTGCAAGCGTAACTGAAAAAGGTAGATGAAACGCTGTCTCGCGTGCCGGCGATGGATATTTTACGGCCGTTGCAGGACCAATTACGACAGATGGATCGGGAATTAGGCCGCCTGGAAGCGGAGCAGGAACGGTTGATAACGGAAGAGGGGCGGTTGACCTATCACCTGGATCGCATTGTCGGCAGCAAACGGCGGGTGAGCGAACAGATCGCCGGTATTAACACCGATGAAAACCGCATCAAGTTGGCGGCGCGTACCAAGCTATTGCTGGGCGATTACCAAAAACAACTGACGGAACGCAAGCTGGCGCAGTTGGCGACACAATTACGTCAACGGTTCAATCAGTTGAGCCGCAAACGCAATTTCGTGGAGCGGGTACACATCGATCCGGAGACGTTTGGCATGACGCTGTACCGCGCCGGGAAGCCGTTTCCCTGTGCGCCCAGCTATCGGCGGGGGAGGAGCAGATGTTTGCTGTTGCTGCGTTGTGGGCGCTGCGGGAGGTGTCGGCACGGCCGTTACCCGTCATCATGGACACCCCCCTCAGCCGCCTTGACGACGACCACCGGCGGGCGATGCTGGCTAAATTTATGCCGCAAGTGGCGCAGCAAGTAATTGTGTTGGCGACGACGACGGAAATTGACGAGGAGACGTTTGCCTTTTTGCAACCGGCCGTGTCGCGGGCATATCTGTTGCAGGCCGATGAAACGGCCGTGCAAGTAACAACGCAGCCATTGGCTGCGTCAGCCTTAAATCCGCTGACTATGGTAAAATAGGGTAAAGATGGTGGATTTATGAATATGCAGACAGTTCCAGAAGTGGAACAATCTAATATGTTACCCGACATGGCCTGGCTGTTTCCTGAATATGAATTCGCGGCGATGCGTATCCAAACGCACCGAGGCGTGATTATTGAGCGTGTATTGGAGCGTGGAAGTTGGGAACAGGTACAATGGCTGTTTGCTACTTATGGGGAAACGGCCGTAGCCCATTGGGTGCAAAAACATGGCTTTCGTCTCCTTTCCAAACGCTCTTTTGCCCTGTGGCAGTTAGCTTTAGACATTAAAACTTATGAAGCCCCAGATTGGGCAATAGCCGCTAAACAATTACCGGAAGCATGGTGATATTTTACGAAACAGCTATTACGTCATCCGGACAAAAAACATTAACGTACTTGCGCCAGCAGTCGTTTATCAATCATTTTTATTTGGCTGGAGATACGGCTCTGGCATTGCAAATCGGCCACCGTTTATCTACAGACTTGGATTGGTTCAGCACACAGCAGAGATTGACATCTCCCGAAAGGGAGGCAATTTGCCAAATATTGCAAGCCAGCGAACAGTTGAAAATTGTTTCTGAGCAAGACGGTATGTTATTTATGCGGTTGTTTGGTACGGATGTAAGTTTTATCTTTCAACAACACCCCTTGTTACAGGAAGCAATAAATTATCAAGGTGTCCAACTGGCTTCGCCAACGGACATTGGGTTGATGAAATTAGCGGCCGTTAACTCTCGCGGGACGCGCCGGGATTTTGTAGATTTATACTGTTTGCGCGAAATTGTCTCTTTGGATCAGTTATTGGCGTTGGTTTCGCAGAAGTATGCCAACCGCCCCGATTTTTCGGCTATTTTAGCGCGGGCGTTGGCTTATTTTGAGGATGCGGAGCAGCAGCCGATGCCGCGGATGGTTCACGAAGTTCGTTGGCAAGATGTGAAGGCATATTGTCAGGCAGCCGCCCGCAAACTGGCGCGTGAATTGTCCGGGCTAGAGTAGCTGTGTTGGTTGTTACTGGAGGAAGTTAACTGTATACAATTGAGTGAAACGCACTTTTCTTCGGCGAAAACAGCTATGGCCTTAATGGAAATGTCAACTGTCTGGAAATACTTGAAATTTCTGCCTACCGTGAAAGATACGCCGCAACGCGCTGTCTGGTTGACTTATGACCAGGAAGTGGATGTGATGTATGTAAACTTTCAGAAACCAAGTGTGGCGACCGATAGCGAGTTGACCGATGACGATGTAATCATTCGGTATGATGGGGACGAGATTATTGGCTTCACTGTGTTACATGCCAGCCAACGATAAACGGCCGTTGACCAGATCGTCCAAACTGTGCCACAATTGCAAGACCTACATCAAGCTATGGTTATGGGAGTGTCATAAGATGCCGATACAATTGGAATTATCGCCTGAAAAATTAGCCATTTACCGCGCCACAGCGCGAAGACGCCGCCAACAAGAAAAAGCGGAGATCAACCGCCGTCGAGAAAAAGCGTGGCGGATAGCCCGACAAACGGCGCGTTTACTGCGAGAGCAATTTAACGTATCGCGGGTTGTCGTTTTTGGTTCGCTAACGCGCGAGAGTGGCTTCACCCGCTGGTCAGATGTGGATATTGCCGCCTGGGGGATTGCCCCTGAGGATACATTTCGCGCCATCGGCGCTGTCATGGATTTGGGTACAGAGATACGGGTGAATCTGGTTGATGTCAACACGGCTCGCCCTTCTCTTCTGGCCGTAATTGAACAGGACGGGGTTGAACTGTGATCTCGGAATACCTGGCTTTGGTTACCCGCATTCATCAGGAGTTGAGTGAACTGGAAAGCGTTGTGGCTCGCGCTGAACGGGGTATTCGGGCGGCGCGTCAGCGTCCCGAAGATCAGGACCTGTACATTGATTCCGCCGCCTTGAACCTGCATGATTTCTATGCCGGGTTGGAACGCATCTTTCAACAAATCGGTTCGACTGTAGACGGTAACATGCCTGCTGGACACAATTGGCATCGGGAATTGTTGCAGCAAATGCAATCTGATTTACCCGAATTGCGCCCGCCTGTTTTATCGACGGAAGCGGTGCGGATGCTGGACGAATTTCTCCGTTTTCGCCATGTGGTACGTAACATTTATGCCTTTCAGTTTGATCCGGAACGAATTGCGCGGCTGGTCAGCCAAATGCGTCCTGCATTGGCGGTGAGTCAAATGGATTTATCAGCTTTCGTGTCATTTTTAGAACAGGTTGCCAAATAGGGGAAGTATCGATATCCAACAGTTTTACCCATGTTGGGTTTATCTTTTGCTGGAAAATCCAACTCGCTAATGTGCTAACGTCGTCGAAAAACCTTCTTCATGTGCCAGGAAAGCGAATCAGGATCGGGGAGAAAGTCGGAATCTGCGGGGCGAATCATGTTGCGTTGATTGAGTAAAGCAAGATGAGCCGCCATGTTTCCCAGACTGTTTAGTTGGGGCGATGTACGAACCACATAATCTAAATTAACTGTCATCAACCCCTCATCAAAAGTCCAATGACATAAACGACAAAGCGATAACCCGTTGCGCGGATCATCATTGTGGTTGATGTTCCATGGAATGATGTGTGCGCCGACAACGGCCGTATGTTCTTCGGCCGTTTTGACGCGAATACCGCATAACGCACAGCGATGGTCGTAAATGCGGCGCATGGTGCGCTTGAAACCTTGATCACGTACCGCGTATTCTTGTTCTGAAACGGCCGTTTCTTTAATTTCCTTCCCTTTTACTTTTTTCAGCAAATCCTGACTGTAGAAATAAGATTCCAAGTTGATTTTGCCTTGCTGAATAAGTCGTTGGCGCAGTTCTGGCGCAAAGTAAGTACTGGAGTCTGGCGAAAATGATGCAAAATGGATAACAAAAGGCTGACCAGATAAGATTGTAGTTAACAGACCAAAATCTATATCATGGAGCAGCCTCTTGATAAAGCAAATTGTACAACATTCTGCCAAACTCATTCAATTTCTTGTCCTTTTACAAC
>JAJRYT010000015.1 GCA_024275635.1 Chloroflexota bacterium
CCAGTTTCATGATGTTACCGTGGTAGGTGTCATTGTGGCAAAAGGTGAGTTCCCCGTCAGGGAGACAGCGTTTTACTTTTTCAAAAGTTTCTGGCGTGTAAATCTGGCGTAGTTCTTCGCACATGCGCTGTTCGTTTGGTGGAAAAACATCAATCTTTTCTTCCAGAACATGCTTTGCCAGTTGACCCCATTTGTGGTGCAGTAGCTCAAAAAATATCTTTGGCGGCAGATGGGGGGGCTTGAGTTGGTGAAAGCGATAGAGTTCGTCGGCAATTTTGCGTAAGTTCTCCGGCTCAAACAGTTCTTCGGCCTGTAAGGTGCGCCCCTGATAAAAGGCTTCAATGCGGCAGGTTTCATCGTAGTAATGGCAATGAGCGGCGATATTATGCGTTCCCAGCAGTAAGAAAATCTCTTTTTCTGTCTCATAATCCAGGATGGCGTTCTCTTTTCCTTCCAGGCGGCGGTATAGAACGGCCGTTGGTTGTACCACCTTTTTGGATTGAATCCCCATGGTAAAGGAAGAAAAGCCCTTGGGATCATCAAAGGTGAAATCGGCCATAGAACTATCTGCCCATTCCGGGAACAGCTTTTGACATTGCTCAAATATGGGCGCTTTCATTCGTTCCCTCCTCAATAAGCCAGGGGCGGTTTCATATAATCAGACATGGTACGTAGAATCTCTTCATCACTACCTCCCGCAGAGCTTCCATCTATATGGCGGCTAAGGTCATCGGTAAAATCTCCTTATCAAGGATACCGGAAGTGTAACCGGAAAAACAGCATAGGGCGAAACGGCAGTGCAACAGGCCCAGTACAGGCCATCACTAAGTCGGGAATCTGGCACGTAACCGCACCGATGGACGGAATTAGTCTATTAGCGATTGAAGAAACGCGCGCCGAAGCCAAAATGGATATTTTCTTTTACAGTGAAGGATTCTATAATTAGAAAGCGTCGCCATTCGACGTTAGGCTATGTCAACCCTGATGCATATGAAGCGGCATGCCACAAATATCAAACAGCCTTAACCGTGTGTCCATAAAACTGGGGGAAGATCAGTTTTTTAGGGCGTTTTATTCGGCGAACGCTTTCGTTCTCCAAATCTGATGAGTATCATGAGTTTGCTTTGAAGGTGTTTATCCATGAGCATAATGCGGGCTTGTCAGTTAGCGCTTAACACCACCAAGCTTTACTGACTCAAGGTGGCTCATAGTTTTTACAGGGAACGACTTTATTGCTCGCATTAGGTTATGTCAATAAAAAACGCAAATCCAGCTAGAATTTTAGTACACGGCCGTATCTTCCAAACCCGCCTTGTCGTATTCGATAAAGACGGCACGCTAATTGACTTCCATCACCTGTGGGGGCAAAAGGCGCGGCTGTGGGTGGAAACATTAGCACGGCAGGTCAGCGGGGGAGAGGCATTGCAGCAGGCGCTATCTCATGGCCTGGGCTATAACCCGGCGATAAATCGCGTTGTAAACGATGGGCCGCTCGCGGTGGCCTCCATGCCCAAGTTACACACCATCGCTGCCGCCATTTTATACCAGCACGGCCTTCACTGGCATGAAGCTGAACAACACGTCCAGGCATCCCTGGAAGCCAGTATAGGTAAACTGCCCACAGGCAACCTTATCAAGCTGCGCGGAGATGTAGCCGGGCTGTTCCAGCAGCTGACTCAAGCCGGCATACAGATCGCCATAATCACCAGCGATGACCGCGCCGCAACTGAAGCAACACTGCCCTTGCTAAGTATAGAAGGACAGATAAGCCTTCTCGTTTGTGGCGATGACGAAATCCCCAACAAACCGGCGCCTGACGCGATCTGGCATATTGGCTCCCGATTAGGGGTTGATCCGGCGCACATCATGATGGTCGGCGATACAGCCAGTGACATGATCACCGGCGCCAACGCCGGTGTGGGTTGCTGTGTCGGCATCTTGCATGGCGCTGGCGACCAAGCCGCATTGGCAGCGCACGCCGACGTGGTATTAGACTCGATTGATGAGATTCAGGTTCTCTGACAGAATGGCGAGATGGTAATTGGTAATTAGGCAATTACACAATTACACAATTACACAATTACACAATTACCAATTACGCAATTACCAATTACGATCTCTTACGTATAAACGCCATAAGTCCTAACGGCCGTTATCGCCGCTTTCAGATTCTCCACCGGCGTATTGCCGCCGATATTGCACAGGTAGAGGGCGAAACGGCCGTTTTCGCCCCCCACCTCAATATAATGCTTCACCCGCCGCTCAATTGCCTCCGGCGTAGCCAGCGCCAGAAATTCAGCCCCCACGCCCAGAACCAACGGCACATCATGCCTTTGGGCATACGTTTTGTAAAACGCCGGGCCTAGATTTTCCACGTCCGGGTCTTGCCCTTCGATAAACGATCCCGTTACTTCCAGCTTGAGGTCCAACAATTCTTCCGGTTTACGCAAAATATGTTCGCCGATCCAGTTGGGGACGCTTAACTCCGGGCCGCACAGCTCCCGCAATCGTTGAATGCCAGGGACAACCCATTCCTTGATCATCTTCAGATTCAACAGGGGCACAGATGCGGTGGCGTCGGAACCGGACACCGAGGCAGCATTAGGGAAATGTTTTTTCTGGTACAAAATCCAGGGCGCCAACACTTCTTCGATGATGCGGTCAAAAAGATGGCGGGCGAAATCCGGCTCCATCAGCATATCCATCACCAGGTTCTCAAAACCGCGTATGTTGACGGCAAAGCTGAAGGGGGCGCAAAATTGGAGTACCGGTTCCACTCCCGTTTCCCGGCGGTACAGCTCGTGCGCTTCGATGATCATGGCGAAACGGCCGTCATTCTCAAAATCAGGCGTCTTGATCTTCGGCAAATCCTCCGGCCCGGTAATTAAGGGCTTGGTGGGGTCTGTATCTGGCGTGCCGTCATCGTGCCAGATCATCGTTTGCCCCAACGCTTCCGCCTCAACATTGTAGACATCGTAATCTACGATGGCCAGATCAAGACCATACTTTTGGTAGATTTCCAGCGCGCCCAGCGTCATCAGCCGCGCCTGGGAATAAAAATCGCGGGCGTTGACCCCCATTTCCTTAAATGCCAGTTGGTGAATTTGGGCATACACAGGAACCCGATCCGGGATGCCGGACATAGCCGCCGCGTATCGTTGCGCCCCTTCTTGAAATGTCGTGAGATATTTTTGCACTCTGTTATACCTTCAACAATAGCGGATTTTAATAAGGAGCGGATAAAGAAAAAAACCTCTTTTTATCCGTTCCTTACTTTTTATCCGTTGTTGCCTTACTTCAACCGTTCCCCTTTAGGATCATACAGCGCATCGGCGGCGACTTCGGCCGGAATGGTTTCGCCAAATATCTCTATAACTACCTGAGTTCCCGCCTCAGCCAGTTCGATGGGCAGGTAAGATAAGGCGATGTTCTTGCCGACGGTGTAACCGTAGCCGCCGCTGCGCACGCGCCCCACGAGGTTGCCATTGGCATAGACCGCTTCACCGCCATAAATGACGCAGCTCGTGTCGGCCATCGCCAGCGTGCAAAGCCGCCGTTGGACGCCCTGTTCTTTGATTTTGAGCAACGCTTCCCGGCCGATGAAGTCGCCGCCTGATTTTAGTTTCACGGCAAAACTTAGCCCGGCTTCATACGGATTTTCGGCCGGGGTGATGTCGGCGCTCCAGTAACGGTATCCTTTTTCCAGCCGCAACGATTCCAGCGCTTTGTAGCCAACGGGCTGGATATCAAATGCCTGCCCGGCGGCCATCAGGGTGTCCCAAACGGCAACGGCCGTTTCCGGGGCCACAACCATCTCCCAGCCCAACTCACCGGCGTAGCTGACGCGCTGCGCCCACACGTTTACGCCTTGAATGTCAATCGCCTGCGCCGTCATGTAGGGGAAGGCGGCGTTAGAAACATCGGTGGCGGTAACGGCCGTTAACACTTGTCTTGCATCCGGCCCCCACAAACTGATCACCGCCCACTCATCCGTCACATCCGTCACCGTCACCGAGCCATCCTCGGGCAGATGCAACCTGATCCAGCCAAGGTCATTGGCGGCAAACGACGTTCCCGTAATCACCCGAAAATACGTTTCCCCCATGCGGGCGATGGTCACGTCGCTTTCGATGCCGCCCCGCTCATTGAGAAATTGGGTGTAAGTGAGACTGCCCACCGGTTTGTCCACATTGTTGTTACTCAATCGCTGCAACAAAGCCAACGCCCCCGGCCCTTGCACATCCAGCTTGCCAAAGGAAGACATATCCAACAGCCCCACCCGCTCACGGACGGCCTGGTGCTCGGCCCCAACTTGCGCGAAGTAAGGTGGATGTCCCCAGCCCCATTCCCGCTGGTCGGCGCCTGCTTGCCGCCACGGCTGGCCCGGCTCAAAGTAGTTGGCCCGTTCCCAACTGTTTTTTTCGCCGAAGACGGCCCCCAGTTCTTGTAGACGGGGATAGAGGGCGCTGAGGCGGTACGGCCGTCCCCATTCAGCTTCGTCATTTGGGTAATGGAGATAGTAATAAAATTTGTAGGTTTCACGCGCCCGTTCGGCCACATAATTCAGGTCGGCAAAATGCTTGCCAAAGCGGCGCACGTTCATCTCGCTGACGTCAACCGAAGGACGCCCTTCGATAATCCATTCGGCCATGATTTTGCCCACGCCGCCGGCCCCGGCAATGCCGTTGAGCGACATACCGGCGGCCACAAAATAGCCGCGCAAACCGGGGATGGGGCCTAAGCAGTAACGGCCGTCTGGCGTAATCGCTTCCGGCCCATTGATCAGTCGCACGATCTCGGCTCTTTCCAAAATAGGCGCGCGCCGGATCGCTCCTTCCATCAACGATTCAAACAATTCCCACTCCGGCGGCAGCAACTGCTGCGTAAACTCCCAGGGCACGCCTTCCACTGACCATGCCTTCGGGTTCAGTTCAAAACCGCCGATGAGAAAGCCGCGCACTTCTTCACGAATGTACACCAGGTTGTCCGGATCGCGCACCACCGGCGTTTCCAGCGGCAGTTCATGGCCGGGAATCGGCTTGGTAATCAGATATTGGTGCATCAACGGGGCCATCGGGATATTCGCCCCCACCATCGCGCCGATGCGCGGCGCCCACTCCCCGGCGGCATTGACCACGATTTCCGTTTTGATGGAGCCATGCGTCGTATTCACCTGCGTTACTTCCCCGCGCGGCGATAGATCAATGCCCGTCACGCGCACCCCCGTGTAAATCTTCACCCCTAACTGCCTGGCGCGGCGGGCCAACTCGTAAGTGATCCCGTTGGGATCGAGATAGCCGTCATCCGGGATATACACCGCGCCATTTAAATTCTCTGTGGTCATATGGGGGAAAATTTTCAACGCTTCCGATGGGGAGATAATCTCTACGTCCAGCCCCAACGCTTTAGCCCGGCTAACCTGTCGCTGCAACGATTTGAACTGATCGGGACTGGTTCCCAGGCGCAAACTGCCCACTTGATGCCAGCCCAACGCATCGCCCGCCTCCGCCTTC
Organism: Chloroflexota bacterium; assembly: GCA_024275635.1. Taxonomy (GTDB): domain Bacteria; phylum Chloroflexota; class Anaerolineae; order Promineifilales; family Promineifilaceae; genus JACKCC01. The sequence continues at coordinate 5,514 of JAJRYT010000015.1, forward strand.
AGCCGGTTAAAAAAATCAATGCTGTAATTCATAAGCCGCATCTGGGCCGGAGAGGTGCGAAACTGCGAGACCAGCCCTACCGAGTGGAAAGTCGTCCCGCTCGTCAACTCTCCCTTTTCCACCAAAGCCACATCCGTCCAACCCATTTCGGCCAGGTGAAGGGCAATGCTGCACCCAATGATGCCGCCGCCGACAATAACAACGCGCGCTTGATTATTTATGTTCATGGTTTGGGAACTCCCTCAAGCTAACCGCAAGTGCCTGGCACTTGACTACACACTCTGACGAATTTGCATAAATTTCTTGGCCGTTTCCACGGCCACGGCCGCATCCCGGCAATAGGCGTCCGCTTCAATATCCTCGGCAAACGCATCGTTTAACGGCGCGCCCCCCACTAGCACAACAATCTCATTGCGTATCCCTTTTTCTTTCAAGGCGTTGATGACTACGCGCATATACGGCATGGTCGTGGTGAGCAAAGCGCTCATGCCCAGAATATCAGGGTTATGTTCCTCAATAGCCCCCAAAAAGCTCTCGACGTCATTGTTAATGCCCAGGTTGATGACCTCAAATCCGGCTCCTTCCATCATCATGGATACCAGGTTTTTACCGATGTCGTGAATGTCCCCTTTGACCGTGCCGATTACCATCGTGCCTACTTTTTGGGCGCCCGTCTCGGCCAGCAAGGGGCGCAAGATAGACATCCCGGCCTTCATTGCCCTCGCCGCCATCAACACTTCGGGCACGAAAAGAATGCCATCCCGAAAATCAACGCCGACAACGTCCATCCCGGCCACCAACCCGTTTGTCAGCACATCGTAAGGCGTCATCCCGCGGGACAGACATTCATTCACTTCTTCAACGACCTCTTCAGCATAGCCGTCATAGAGGTCTTCGCCCATTAATTCCAGAATTTCTGCAATAGGCATTTCTTGCAAATTAATTTCATCATCGCTCATGGCTTACCTCGTTTTACTGCCTGATATGTTTGCGCCGTCTTCTTGTTTTCCGGTCACGGGTTTGGGAAGCCCGTTTCCATCCTGGGGGCGGCACAGAATCCCCAGCGACCAGGTTGGTGAATTCAGCCCGTATCCGGGCGTCTACAACCGGGGAAAAGACGGCCGGATTGTCGCGCGTCAAAATTTCTTTTACCCGTTGCATCGCTTTCCCTTGAGCGTCCAGTCCCCCTTTTTTTACCCAGGTTTCACGCGGATCGCGGTCGGCCACATCCGGCAAAATGGCGCAACTTTTCATCCGGTCTACGGTGTGTTGTTTGTCCAGAAACATCCCGGCCGGTCCCGCTTCGGCAATCAGGTTGAGAGCCAGATTTTCGGCGCTGAATTCCAATCCCCGTTTAACGCGCTTGATCATGGCCATGATCTCGTCGTCAATGACCATCATGCTAAAGTCAAACGTCATCAAGGCGTCAATCAAACCGGCCACATTGACCAAATCCAGCCCGGCCAAAACGCCAATACTGGGCGACATCCCTTTTTCAAACCCGGCCTGGGCGTCGGCGAGTTTGGCGTTGGTCAAACCGGCGTAACCGGCGGAGGGAACGTTGTAGTAGCGGGCCATTTGGGCGAATCCCATGACCATCATGCCCGTTTCGATGCCGCCGGGCGCATAGGCCCCGGTGCGCATGTCGCCGACGGTGGGCAGGGCGCTGTAGATCAGCTCCGCGCCAGGGCGCACCATCTGTTTGAGGGTCGCCCAGGCCATAAATTCGGCGTTGCCCTGGGCGATGGTACCCAGCAAAGTGAGCGGGGATGTTAGTCCGGCATTGGGAACGATGGTGGCGTAGCCGGGGTAATTGTTTTTGGTGAGATAGAGGAGCAGTTCGGTGGAGTCGAAGTCCATTGTTAACGGGGAGACGACGGCGCAATAGTGGTGGGTGATGAACGGCCGTTCCTCATAAACCGCTTTCCCACCCGCAATCAACTCGCCCAGCCGGATGACCTTTTTGGCCTCGGCCACATTGGGCACATTCCCCCGCACCGGCTTCACTGTGTTTTTTAACGCCGGATAGTAACGGGAAAGGCTAAAATATCCTTCCGGCGCATCGTCGCACAAAACAGAAACCGAAAATAAATCCAGAGCCGGTAATTCATTAAACAGATGAGCGATACGGGCCATGTCGTCGGAACGCGCCCGCCGCTCTCGTCCCGTTACCGGGTCAATCAGGTTGGGGGCTGAACTGGCCGTCATGGCCAGCGGGCCGTCGTCGGGAATGGTGCGGTCGTATTGGGGATCACGGCCGTGAAAGGTAAAGGTAGGAGGATATGCGGCGCGAAAATGTTCGACGATCCGGCGCGGAAATTTAACGATGTCCGTTTCGGAATCTAGCAAGCAGCCATGTTGAACCAAGAGCGCCCGCGCCTTTTCATTGCGGACAAGCAAACCCACGTTGGCCAAAATTTCGAGCGACGCTTCATGCACCTGCTCGACTTGTTCCGGGGTTAGTAAGGCGGCAAATTGGGAGATCATCCTCCCTCCTGTTACGTAATGCGTATTACGTAGATCGAAACGCAATACGCATTACGCCTCATCTATCGTCAAGCGGCGCGATTTCGGTGATGAAGCGGAAACGATCGCCGCGATAGAGATCACGGCCGTACTCAAACGGCCGTTTCTCCTGATCAAAAGCCAGCCGTCGTTCCAGCATCAGCGGCACGCCCGGCTCAATGCCTAATAATTCAGCTTCGTACTCTGTCGCCAGAACCGGTTCCAGACTTTGTTGGGCTTCGCTGGCAATGATGCCATACTCTGTTCGAGTAATTTCATAAATGGAGCGTTCCTCCAAATCATGGCTTGCCAAATCCGGGAACAGGGTTACGGACATAGCAAACTTTTCCAGCAGAACCGGCTCGTCATTGATGAGGCGCAGACGATGAATAACATAAACGGGAGCGGCAGGAGGAAGTTGCAGCTTTTGAGCGGTGGATGTGGCTGCGGCGCGCTGCTCGAACAGAATGACACGAGCGCCCGTTTTATATCCCCGATTACGCATCGCCTCTGTGAAGGGAACCAATTTACCCGCTTGCCGCTCGAATTTAGGTTCGGCCACAAAAGTGCCTGCCCCCTGCCGCCGCACTAGCAATCCCTGGGATTCCAAAGATTGCAACGCAGCCCGCAACGTCATGCGACTGACTTGCCAGGTTTCACTTAGCTCCCGCTCCGAGGGCAACTGGTCTCCCGGCGACAACTCATCCGATTCGATTTGTTGCCGCAGGCCGTCGGCAATTTGTATGTAGCGGGGAACGGCCGTTTTCATGATAGTCATCATTATTTCTCAAAATCAAACTTTCAGGCTACAATGGTCTATACCATTTGCCGGCAATAAGCTAACATCAAATCTCGCAATTGTCAATAAGATTGCTAATGTCGCGCTTGCTGATATATTTGAAAAATATCACAACTGCGTTATAGTATATTTAGGGAGAAAGGTGATTTAAGATGAAATGTTAAGAGTCCCTCATCTTATTCACCTTAATCAAGGTGTTATATTGCCGCTATTTTGTTGGTTAGCTTTGGCTATGGCGGCCCCTTCTGACCACAGCAGTCCTACCAAGAAATAAATTTTATGTCAATGTTTCCTTGCGGCGTATAGGTGATTTTCGCCCCCAAGGGGGCGTTTGTTAGAAGCAGGTAGGAGGTGATTTTATCGCAGAAAGTGAATCCTTGTTACTGCGTTTTATCAACTAGCCCATTATTTTGAGAAACCTCTTGGAGAAGGAGAATAACATGTCACGAAAACCATTTTTTATCATTGCCCTACTCATATTTGCCGCCTTGCTGGCAGCTTGCCAGCCGCAAACAGTCGAAGTCACCCGAGTTGTCACCGAAACAGAAACAATCACAGAAGAAGTCACCCGAGTCGTCGAGGGCGAAGTCATCACCGAGCAAGTAGAAATTACCCGCGTCGTGGAGGTGGCGGCTGAACCGCCGCCGGAGGTTCCTACAGGAACCCTGGTGCGCGCCCTCTCCACCTTCCCCAACTCTCTCGACCTGCCGCAAGCTGCAGAACGGCAGGCTTCCACCACCGCCTGGCAGATGTACGACTCGCTGGTCTGGTTTGACGACGATGGCAAAGTCGTACCCGCGTTAGCCGAGAGTTGGGAAGTCTCTGACGACGGCACCGAATATACCTTCTACTTGCGTCAAGGCGTCACCTTTCATAACGGAGAGCCGTTCAACGCTGATGCGGCCGTCTTTTCCTGGGAACGCGCCAGTACCTCAGATTTTGAATACAACTACCATTGGCAAACAGCCAGTTCGATGGAAAAAATTGATGACTATACCGTCAAGGCCACGATCGATGAGCCTAACGCCCTCTTTTTATCAACCATCGCCGATAACTGGGCCATGGTTCCCCCTGGTTACTTTGCCGAGGTAGGACAAGAAGGCTTTGACGAACATCCTGTAGGAACCGGCCCTTATATGTTCGTTGAATGGGAAAAAGGCGATCACATTACCATGCAAGCCAACCCCGACTACTGGCGGGGAGCGCCCAAAATCGAGACGGTCATCTTCCGGCCCATCCCCGAATCCTCCACCCGCGTGGCTGCCATCCAGACTGGCGAAGTGGATATCGTTACCCGTCTGAGTTCAGAAGAGGCGCAAAGCTTGCTGGGCGCTCCCAACGTAAAAGTTATCAAATACCCAGTTACTCGCATTTACTATATTGCCTTCAATAATCTGACCACCGGCCTGGAACAACCAACTATGGATGCCAAAGTCCGGCAGGCGATGAACTATGCCGTAGACGTGGACGCCATCATCTCTGCCTTGTTCGACGGCTTTGCCAAACCAGCCATCGGCTACGTAGCCACAGCCGAGTTGGGCTATGACAACGCCGAACCCTTTGGTTACGATCCGGACTTGGCCCTCTCGCTGCTGGAAGAGGCTGGCTATCCAGATGGGTTCGAGATGGGTATGGCCTGTCCGGCCGGCGCTTATACCCATTTTGAAGAGGTGTGCGAGGCTATTGCCGGTTATCTAGGCGAAGTGGGAATCGCGGTCAACCTTGAGATCATGGAATCCGGCCAATACTGGGATATGGAATCCGCCAAGGAACTGCCGCCGCTCTTCGGCGATAGCTGGTCGGCTACCGGCGGCGAAGCCTACCGGCGACTGACGGGCGCGTTAGGCGGTTTTGACGCCAGCTACTCATCCTGGTCCGATGAGGAAATAGACCGCTTGTTAGGCGAAATCAAAACCACCGCCGACCAGGATGAGCGGGCGGCGTTGTACGGCGAATTGCAAGCATACATGCGAGAAAACCCGCCCTTCATTTACCTCTACGAACCGGTTCAATTCGAGGCGGTTAACACTCGCGTGCAGGCGTACAGTCCGCGCTCGGCCGAGACCTACTTCTTATACAAGACGTGGGTTGTTGAAGAATAACCCGGATATAGATTGGTTCAATCTCGGAGATTGAACCAATCTTGTTAACCTCTCTGGAGACCTGCGAGGTTTCCGAAACCTCGCAGGTCTTGGTAGTCACCCAATTTTTAAACCTGCAAGGAGGCGCCCGTGCAACGATATTTCCTATCCAAATTGGGACAGTCAATCCTGCTTCTCTTCGGGGTTCTGCTGTTGGTATTCGTCATGGTTCGCGTCACCGGCGACCCAGCCTCCTTGATGATGTCGCGCCAAGCCTCACCAGAGGATATTGCCGCTTTCCGGGAAAGGATGGGCTTCAACGATCCTGTCCTCGTCCAGTTTTCACGCTTAATCTCCAGGGCAATCGTAGGCGATTTTGGCGCTTCCTTGCACTTCACGACACCGGCGATGCCGCTGGTGGTGCAACGCCTGCCAGCGACATTGGAATTGGCTCTTGCCGGGCTGCTTATGGCGGTGATAGTGGGCATTCCGTTGGGCCTGGTAGGGGGGTTCAATCCAGGCAGCCTGATTGACTCAGTAGGGCGATTCCTGGCCCTCCTCGTACAAAGCATTCCTAATTTCTGGCTGGCATTGCTTCTCATTCTTTATTTTGCCGTACAACTGGGATGGTTTCCCTCCTTTGGCCGCGACGAATGGAAGTCAGTGGTCATGCCCGCTTTCGTCCTGGGCTTGCCGGTTATGGGCCAGATTGTGCGGTTGACACGTTCGGCGGTGTTGGAAATCCGAGGCGAAGATTTTATCCGTACCGCTCATGCCAAGGGGCTGGAGCCGAAAACAATTTATACCAAACACGTGCTGCGAAACGTCGCCATCCCCCTGGTGAGCGTCATTGGCGTCCAGTTTGGTTATATGCTGGGCGGTTCCATCTACATTGAGACGATCTTTTCCTGGCCAGGGATGGGGCAGTTGCTTGAACAGGCCATTGGCTGGCGCGATTTTCCGCTAGTGCAGGCGCTGGCTGTGTTTACCAGTCTGGTTGTGTTGGGGCTTAACCTGCTCACCGATATGGCCTATGCCGTGATAGACCCGAGGATTCGCTATGGCCGATAACGCAATAACTCCCGCAGATAGTTTGTTAGATGTTAAACAGTCTTTCAGTGATCGCCTAGCTTACCTGGGACGATTCCTCTGGCGGGACAAGGGCGGCGTTTTAGGGATGATATTGTTTCTGGCGGTGGTGGGAGCGGCCGTTTTTGCGCCGGTTATCGCTCCCTACGACCCGCTGGCGCAAAACTTACGCGATAATAAAATGCCCCCCGCCTGGCAGGAAGAAGGAAATTGGGAACATCCCTTTGGCACTGATAACCTGGGTCGAGACAGCTTTAGCCGCATTATTTATGGTGCGCGGGTCTCGTTGACTGTTGGCTTTTTTGGCGTATTGATTGCCGGCAGTCTGGGGTTGGTTATTGGGGCAATTGCCGGTTATGCCGGCGGCCGGGTGGATGCCGCTATTATGAGCGTGATTAACCTGATCTTATCGTTACCCTACTTGCTGTTCGTCGTCTTTATCGCTGCCATTCTCGGCCGTAGTTTACTGAACGTCATCCTCATTTTTGGGATCACGGACGCGCCGGTTTTTGCACGCGTTACACGCGGCGAGGTGCTGCGAATGCGCGAATCAGGTTATGTGGAATCGGCTATCAGCGCCGGCGCGCGCTGGCCGCGTATCATCTTCGGCCACATCATGCCCAACCTGATCGGCCCGCTGATTACCCTGGCGACGTTTGAGATGTCGGCCATGATTTTCTATGAGGCAGGACTGGGCTTTCTGGGCTTAAGCGTGCCCCCCACGACGCCTAGTTGGGGCAATATGTTGGCTGCCGGCCGCAAGTATCTGACCAGTTCTCCCTGGATTGCCGCCTTCCCCGGTCTGGCTATTATGTTTACCTCGTTGGGTATGAATTTATTGGGCGATTGGCTGCGCGATGTGCTTGACCCGCGTTTGCGCCGTTCCCGGAAGTGAGGAGGACTCAAAAATGCCAATGATTTTAGAAGTCAAGAACCTCATCACCAAATTTTATACCCTGGACGGCGTTGTCAATGCCGTTAACGGGGTCAGCTTCGACCTTGAAGAAGGCGAGTTGCTAGCGATTGTAGGCGAAAGCGGCAGCGGCAAGAGTGTGACGATGATGTCCTTGTTAGGCTTGATTCCGTCGCCGCCGGGTAAGGTAGAAAGCGGCGAGGCCCTTTTTTCCGGGCTAGATGGACAGCAAGATTTGCTAAAACTATCACCACAGGAACTGCGTAATGTGCGCGGAGGCCAAATTGGATTTGTCTTCCAAGACCCCATCTCTACGCTGAACCCGATTATGACTATCGGCGAACAAATCTCTGAGACCCTGACCCGGCACAAGGGAATGACCAGGGAGGAAGCGCGGGGACAGGCGCTTCAACTGCTGGCCCAGGTGGGCATTCCCGATCCGGAATTACGTTACAAAAGTTATCCTTTCCAATTCTCTGGCGGTATGCGCCAGCGAGTGGTGATTGCCATTGCCATTGCCTGCACCCCGCAAATGATCATTGCCGATGAGCAAACCACCGCATTAGATGTGACGGTGCAAGCCCAAATCGTGGAGTTGTTTAAGCGGCTGCGCGAACTTCTCAATGTAGCCGTGATTTGGATCACCCACGATCTGGGTGTTGTAGCCGGCATTGCCGACCGCGTACTGGTTATGTATGGCGGCCGGCCGGCCGAAATTGCCCTGGTGGATGACCTGTACGAGCGCCCTCAGCATCCTTATACCGTGGGTTTGTTGGGGGCGTTACCTCGCCTGGACGCTGAGGAATCGAAGCGACTGGTAAGTATCAAAGGAACGCCGCCCGACTCGCTCATTCCGCTGCAACATTGCCCATTTGCCTGGCGCTGCCAGTTCGCTTTTGAGCGTTGTTGGGAGGAAATTCCGCCTCTGATAGCGGTGGGCGACCAACACCAGACGGCTTGCTTCTACGATATGGAGAAAGGAGAAGCCCGTGATGGCTGAGGAGAACGTTTTACTGCGCGTCGAGAATCTGAAGAAATATTTCCCCATTTCTGGGGGCCTGCTTGGGCGTCAATTGGGAGTCGTGAAGGCGGTGGATGGCATTTCTTTTGTCATTGAGCGGGGCGAAACGCTGGGTTTGGTGGGCGAGAGCGGCTGCGGTAAATCCACGGCCGGGCGGGCGATTCTGCAATTGCATAAACCGACGGCCGGCGCGATCAGTTTTGAGGGCGCTAATCTGGCTCAGTTAAATGGGGAAACGCTGCGTAAACTACGCACTCAAATGCAGATGATTTTCCAGGACCCTTATGCGACGCTCAACCCGCGCCACTCGGTGGGCAAAATTGTCGGCGAGCCGCTGGTGATTCACGGCGTCATGAGAAAGGGCAGCCAGGAACTGAAGGATCGGGTAGCGGAACTAATGGAACTGGTTGGATTGGAACCGGGCTACGTGCGTCGCTTTCCGCACGAATTCTCTGGCGGCCAGCGGCAGCGTATTGGCATTGCGCGGGCGTTGTCGTTGAATCCCAGCTTTATTGTTTGTGACGAGCCGATTTCGGCGTTGGATGTGTCTATCCAGGCTCAAGTGGTGAATTTGCTGCAAGATTTGCAGGAGCAGTTGGGACTGGCTTATCTCTTTATCGCTCATGACTTAAGCATGGTGAAGCATATCTCGCACCGGATTGCGGTGATGTATCTGGGTAAAATTATGGAATTGACGGATCGCAAGGCTCTATTTAACGATCCGCTGCACCCTTACACGCAGTCGCTTAATTCGGCCGTGCCGGTTCCCGACCCGAAGCTGGAAAGGAAACGGCGGCGTTTTATTCTAAAAGGGGATCCGCCCAGTCCGGCCAATCCTCCGTCGGGTTGCGTGTTTCATACACGCTGTCCGCTGGCGATGGAGGAATGTTATACGGCCGTACCCGAATTTCGAGAAATGCGCCCTAATCATTTTGTGGCCTGTCATCTTGTTGATGAAGCGGGCGGCAGTAAAATACCTGAGCAAGCAATTCTGGCAGCAGGCATGTCTTGAACAAATGGAGGTAATCGTATGAACCTTCCTTTAAATGTGGATGTACATTGTGTAGACGGCCGTTGCGGCCGTTCCACCCATATCATCTTGAATCCAACGACTGAACAGGTCACACACCTTGTTGTAAGAGAACAGTGGCCATCGCGCATTGAACGCCTGGTGCCAGTCAACTGGGTTATTGTGTCTGCTCGCGATGTCATTGTTCTCAAAGAAGCCAGAGAGCGGTTTAGCCAATTAGAGCCATTTAACCAGACAGAATTTGTCTACACCGATGTGCCGCACCATGCCACCGATCCTAAGTTGACGCTGATCTGGCCTTATGCCGTACCCGCCATGCGCCTCGTTGATGAAAAAATGAGGCGCATTCCTCCTGGCGAATTGGCTGTGCGCCGGGGATCCAGGGTATGGGCGACCGACGGCCGTTTGGGCCGAGTAGATGAGCTTTTGGTTGATCCGGAAGACGGACAAATAACGCATTTGGTACTGCGGGAAGGTCACTTGTGGGGGGAAAAGGTGGTGACGATCCCCGTATCACAGATTGATCGTATTGAAGAGAACGTGGTACATTTGAAAGTGAATAAAAAAAGCGTTGGGCAAATGCCATCCATTCCAGTGAAGCGCGGTTGGCGATAGAAGAAATTTGTGCCTTGCAGCACGTAATACAAAAAACACATCCAAAAGCCCAAGCCCCCTCGTAAAACATTTCCCTCTTGTTGGTTGGTTTGTCGAGAACGGCCGTTACCCTTCCCCCACACTTTATAATGGTTCATCAAATGACGCCAACCGAATGATGATCTTCCCCCGATTTTATAGTACTAGATGAAAAGGAGTAGGAAAATCACCCACGTGGGGTGATATTTCGCAATAAAAGGGTTATCTTTTTTTAAATTGGACCAAGGAGCCGCCCTGATTCTCGGAGTGAAGCCCTGTTTTTGCCAAGATAGTCCTTTTTTCACCCCAGTGGGGTGATTCCAATTTCGCCGGCACCCTGGTACTATAAAAAAGCCAACCAAAAAATCCCTGCTTTGGGTCCTATTCTGATAATTCCAAGTATGCCTGAAAGGGTGCATGATACCTGCTGCCACGCTTCATGGCGCCTTCAACCAGTCAGGCAAAGAAAGAAGATGTTTTGTTGCTTTCTAACTTCACACCATTCAAAGCCAGAGGAAACAGCAATGAGTTCTACAATAAAACATATGGTTGTAGCCGGGCAAACCATTCTCACCCATCGTCGAGAACGATCCATTGGTCCCATTATCTGCACTGATCTGGCAAAGCGGGCAAAGCCGATGCCCTTAAAATCGTAATTCGGCAACTAATATAGAAGGAGGATATAAGGTGAAAAACAAAGCTAAATGGAAAGTTGCATCTGTTATTTTTTTACTAGTGGGAGACACTGCTGATGGATCAAACCTCCGGCCGTTGTCAACCAGCGTCATTCTCACTTCTCGGTCATCTTGTGAAAGTCGCGCGATCATATGGCTGGCCCGGCTGTGGCGGCTGGCAACCATACGGGCAATTACCAATCGTTCATCCAGGATGCGCTCGGTACTGCTTCGTAAAGCCCATTCGCCAATTATCACTACAGCAGCGAACAACGCCAGAAAGCCCAGGCTAATGGACAAAACCAACCTAGGCCAGAGTCCCAAGTGCGACATCCAAGACCGTAAAGGTTGCATGATATGGATCTTCGCTACTTATCGTCCCAATGAAGCGCTAAATTTGAAAAAGCAGCGTGTGAAACTTGTAACAGAAGGCTGTAGGTGAAAAATTTCTAGTCAGTCTAAATCCTGGGGGTCACTTCAAATCTTAACATTGAAACCCAGGCCCTGTGACCAAATAATACGCGACAATGCTGTCCCGGCCAGCAGGAGCAGGGAAGATGTAGAGTCTATTAAAAAAGTTGGGTTCTTTAGGATTTCGCGGGGTCGAGGAAAAAACCTAACACGAATGACACGAATAATAAGAAAATTCGTGAAAATTCGTGCCATTCGTGTCAAAAAATTAACCATCCGGTGAACTAACTACGCGAAATCCCAGAGACCCTAAATTGTTGAGAAAATGTTGATACGGGGCGAGGGTAGATCACGATACGATTAAGTGTTTAGTAAATTGTGGCGCATGGCATAACGCACCAGTTCAGCGCGGTTTTTAAGTTGGAGTTTTTCCATGATGTGCGTGCGATGGGTCTGAACGGCGCTGGGGCTGATGACAAGACGCTGGGCAATTTCACGATTGGTCAGGCCTTGAGCCAGGAGATGCATGACTTCATGCTCACGGTCAGTAAGGAGATCGAGGCGGCTGGTTTCCTGGTTGTCATTGGTCGCGAGGTAGGCATTGACAAGTTTGCGGGTCATGGGAGGAGATAGATAAACGTCACCCATGTGAACCGCTCTGAGCGCTTCAATGAGGTCACCCGGTTGGGAACCTTTAAGAATGTACCCGACGGCGCCAGCCTGGATAGCCTCGAAGAAGATGGCGCTGTCATCGTGCATAGTGAGCATGAGAATTTTGGTTTCGGGGTGCATTTGGCAAATGATCTTGGCGGCATCGATGCCATTTAATTCCGGCATATTTATGTCTAGTAAGGTGATGTGGGGGTGCAGTTCTTCAACCAGTTCTACAGCTTGTTTGCCATCTTTGGCTTGTCCAACGACTTCAAAACCGGGCAGATCATTGAGGATGATGGCGACGCCTTCGCGCATGATGACGTGATCGTCGGCAATGATGACTCGGATCGCGTTAGTCATGATGGCTGCTCCTGAAGAGTTCGGGGAATGCGAAGGATATTGGTGAAAGTTTCCTGGCCAATGCGAAAGAGGGCGGTTTTGATTTCGTCGGGAATGGGGTATGGTTCACCAACGGCCGTTACCTGCGCTTCTATTTTAGCCGGAGAAAGCGTATCTTCGGCGCATTGGCGTAAAGCGGGCAGCAGCCCCTGTGTACCCAGAAGGGCCGGTCGCAGATCTAAGATCAAGGAGCGCATTGCCTCCAACGTGCTGGAAGCTGCCCGTCGGGCAAAGTGTAAAGCAGCTATGCTTTGCGGCGCTTGTTCATCAGGCACCGATGCCATCAAAAAAGCTGTCCACGGTTGTCCAATGCCGTCATGTAATTCGCGGGCGACTCGTTGTCGCTCAGCTTCCTGACTGCGAACAGTGGCCGCCAATAGTTCCTTACGCGCATCAACCTCAGGTTCAAGCTCAAACCGCAATTTTTGTTCTAAAACACGGGCCGTTTCTAGTTGTTCCACAATCCGGGTAATCTAATGAAAGCCCAGACCGACCAGTGTCGGCCCTAAAATGCCATAAGTAAAAATTTCCAGATAGAATCCATGATGTGGGCCATCTGGGCCAAAATGCGTGTGCGTTCCCTGGAGTTCTTCAATCAGTTCAAGGGTTATCGCTAATAGTACCATCAACAAGGGGAATACAACGCGCAGCCAACGCGCTAAACGCACATAAATTGGGGTCTGATACAAGGATAATACGGGCGGATTGTGGTTAGTATTGTCCATCTGGTCTTATTTTGGGAAGCTTGTGAATTTATGTTCCTTGTACAGCATACCGTTTCTGCTTGTTACTGGAAAGGATGATTAGCATGTTTCTGAATATGAATTTTGTCATAGTTTCAATACCATTGCTATCATTTACTGAATTGGCAGGATAGTTTGAGGCAAACAGGTTGATGAAAATTCCAAGAAAATTAGCAGGTTTGAGGGTGAGTATGGCGCTGTTGGGGGTGTATTCGGCTGTTTGGATGAGTCTGGAGGGGGCATTATGGCGGGTAGTGATCATGGGGGCTGGGGTAACGGCCGTTACCCTCAGCCACTTCCTCCAAAAATATGGGGGTGGGCACATAGTATCTACGCGAAAATGGGTGATGATAACGGCCGTTACCGGACTCCTCTTCGGACTGCTCAGCGGCCCGATGACCCTCATCTTCATGGCAGTCAAAACTGGTTTACACGCCCACGGCCCCGAATTTACTCCCGACCAAATCACCTGGGCAATCCACCAAATTCCGATATGGACAACTGTCGGTTTTCTAGCCGGATTGGGGTTGGGGCTATTGATGATTAAAGATTGATGATGAATGATTGAGATATTGCCAATCTTCAATCTTTTAATCTTTAATCTTCGCCTCCAACGCCTTCAACGCCTTCTCTAACTCAGCCTGACGTATACTTGTGGTTACATCACCGCGAGTTCGTTCCAACACAGCGCGAACCGTATCGGTGCGCCGGCGCAATCCCCCTGTGATTTTGTCGTTGAAATCAAACGTAACCAGCGTGCTGTAGATGCTGTCCATCGCATCTAACAACCGTTCCGCTTCTTCGTTATGACCGTGCCGGATGATGTCCAAAATGCGACGGCGCAGTTCAGTAGCCGCTTCAGCCAAACCGCCCAGCCAGGTATTCGACTCAGTCCCTAACTCTTGCGGCGTGGGCAACGGCCGATTCCGCACCAGCGCATACGTCAAGTTGGCCTCGACAAATTCCTTCACCGCATCTTGTGTATAACCGGCGTAAAACAGGGTGGGAAACTCACTTACGCCGGCTACCAATGTATCGGTTGCTTCTTTGGCCTGAGTGATGAGCGTTTCGGCCGTTTCCCAATCTTCGCGGTGGATGGCCCGGATGGAGCGGGCGCATAGGCTAATAAGTTGGCGCGAACGCTGATACGCTTGATCACGCGCCGCGTTAATTTGTTCAAATTCTGCTCGAATCTCATCGGCCACATTGCTTAATTGATCCACAAAGTTCTCCTATTGCCCACTTGGCGCGAAACTACTAACCCTCCGGGCGAATGCCTCAGTAGTTACATTTATTATTCGTCCTTATCGTTATCCGGGTCTGGCTGCGGAGAACGGAAAAATTGGTCGGCAATAGACCTGGGCATATTGATTTTGCCGAATTGCCGTTCAAAATTGGCAATATTTTGCCCCAGCGCTGTGTGCAACATTTTGGCGTGCATAGGCGACATGATGACGCGGGCCAGAATGCTGCCACGCGGCATTCTGGGCAACACCTGGGCAAAATCCATCACCATCTCGGCCGGGGTATGGCTAATGAAAGCAAGGTTGGCATACACGGCCCGGACATCTTTGGGAATGTCAATGGCAATCTTCTTGCCTGGTTTGGGCTGCGGCAACGGCGGTGTGGCTTCAGGTTTCTCGGTCATTGATTTGCTCCTGAATAATTGTGTGATTAACTTTATGGATGGTAAGATACTATCATCTTCCGAGTTCGGCAACAGGCGCGATTGAGGTGGGGAAACGGCCGTGTTACAATGCAATTATATCAAACTAAAGTCGGCAATAGAGGCATAGTACGATGGCAGTTAAATCCTTTGAAGTGGTCGAACACACGGCCGATTGGGCTTTGCGGGTACACGGCCGTTCCCTCACCCAACTCCTCATCCACGCCGCCCAGGGAATGAACAGCCTGCTCGTCGCCGACTCGGAGGCCATCCCCATCACCGAAACGCGCCAATTCGAATTGGATGTGTATGACGCCGAGAGCTTGCTGGTGGAGTGGCTGACAGAATTGGCTTACTGGGCGGAGATGGAGCAGCTTGTGTTTGGTGAGTTTGAGGTAACGGCCGTCACGCCCACCCATCTCACCGCCACCGTTCGCGGCGGCAAAGCGGCCGAACTACAAAAACACATCAAAGCCGTCACCTACCACAACCTGGAAATCATTCAGACAGATGCGGGATTGGAAGCGACAATTGTGTTTGATGTGTGATGGAGGTGTATGATGAAACGCGGTAACTTTAAGCGAATTAGTCCGTATATTCATGAAATTCCCCAATCATTCCGCCATGATATGCGCGTACCGGCCCGTTTTTATGCTGATGAGGAACTGTTGGCAGCAGCGTTAGGCGATAAAAGTCTGGATCAACTCATCAACACCGCCACCTTGCCCGGCATCGTCAAATACGCCCTGGCCATGCCCGACATTCATCAGGGGTATGGCTTTCCTATCGGCGGCGTCATCGCCACTGAACTGCCCGACGGCGTCATCTCCCCTGGCGGAGTCGGTTATGATATCAACTGCGGCGTGCGCCTGCTGGGCACGCATCTTGACCGGGAAGAGATCATGCCGCATCTGGATTTGCTGGCCTCGGCGCTGCAGGCCAATTGTCCCAGCGGGGTAGGACGCGGCGGCACGGTTCATTTGAAACGGCATGAATTGGAGCGGTTGGTGGAGCAGGGAAGCGATTGGGCGCTCAAGAACGGCTATGCTACGCGCATGGATTTGGAACGGACGGAGGAAAACGGCCGTCTCGCCGGAGCCGACGCCGGCAAAGTCAGCGACCGAGCCCTCAAACGGGGTCTAGGCCAGATTGGCACATTAGGCGCGGGCAACCATTTCATCGAGGTGGACGCAGTGGACGGGATATTCGATGAAACGGCCGCCCAGCGCATGGGGCTGTTCCCCGGCCAAATCGTCGTCCAAATCCACTGCGGCTCGCGCGGCTTCGGCCACCAGGTTTGCACCGATTACGTGCGCCGCTTCCAAAAGGTTGTCCACAAATACGGTATCCATCTGCCGGATCGGGAGTTGGTTTGCGCTCCCCTCAGCAGCCCCGAAGGGCAAGATTATCTGGCGGCGATGAAGGCGGCGGCTAATTACGCCTTCGTCAACCGGCAAGTCCTTACCCATCACATCCGGCGCAGCTTTGAAGAGGCGCTGCGGCGCAAAGTTCACAACCCCACCGTTTACCAAATTTACGACATCGCCCACAACATGGCTAAAATTGAGACGCATGAGGTAGACGGCCGACCCATGCAGTTATGCGTCCATCGTAAAGGAGCCACCCGCGCCTTTGGCCCCGGTTCCCCCGTTTTACCCAACGCCTACCGCGACATCGGCCAGCCCGTCCTGGTTCCCGGCTCCATGGGAACCGCCAGTTGGGTGTTGGTGGGCACAAAAGGCTCAATGGCCCAAAGTTTCGGCTCCACCTGTCATGGCGCGGGGCGCACCATGAGCCGCCGCAAAGCCAAGAAAACCGTGCGTGGCCATGATTTGCGCTTAGAATTAGAAGAACAGGGTATCCATGTTCGCGCCGGTAGTATGCCCGGTTTGGCCGAAGAAGCGCCGCAAGCGTACAAAGATGTAGACCGCGTCATTGACGTGGTGCATGGAGCGGGCATCGCTAAAAAAGTGGCCCGCATCGTGCCCGTTGCCGTTGTCAAAGGGTAACGCTAAATGCTAATAACCTGAATTGTGGGTAAAATGTTCCCATAATTTTGCAAGAGGACGACATCATGGGACGAAAATTGATTGCATTCGGTTGGTATGGCGGCAAATTTAGTCACCTTGATTGGCTTTTACCGCTGTTGCCGGAGGCCAAACATTACTGCGAGCCATTTGGCGGGTCGGCGGCCGTTTTACTCAACCGACGGCCTGCGCCCATCGAAACCTATAATGACTTAGATGGCGAAGTTGTTAACTTTTTTAAGGCGCTGCGGGAGCAGAAAGAAACGCTTATCGAGGCGATTGGCTTGACCCCTTTTGCCCGTGAAGAATTCCGAAAAGCAATTGTAGAGCCAACAGATAACCTTTCGGATGTAGAAAGAGCGCGGCGTTTTTTCATCCGGGCGAGACAAGTGCGAACCGGATTGGCGCAAACAGCAAGCGAGGGACGATGGGCGCATTGTCGCCTCACCAGCCGGGCTGGAATGGCGGGTGCCGTTTCCCGGTGGTTGGGTAGTGTGGAAGGATTGTCTGAAATTACACAGCGCCTTTTGCGCGTGCAGATCGAACATGATGATGTGCTGGCTGTGATTAACCGCTATGACAGCCCGGAAACGCTCTTTCACTGCGATCCGCCTTATCTGCATGAATCCAGAGGCGATAGTAAGGCTTATAAATATGAAATGAGCAATGACGACCATCGCCGATTAGCCGAACGGCTGCATGATGTTCAGGGTATGGTCGCTTTATCTGGTTATCATAGCCCGTTAATGGGGGAATTGTATGCCGATTGGAATTATGTTGAAGCGCCGGCCAGGACAATTCATTCGACAAAGCAAAAGCGGGTAGAGGTTCTTTGGATCAATTACGACCTTGAGGGGACGCGCCAGTGGCAAACCCAACACCTGAAGGAAGCGTTTCTGACAATGCGACAGGCAGTAGAAAGCGTGCCGTAAGGAGTGAACGTTTTAAGGAGGGATGGTTGTGAAGTTTGATCGCAATGTGATGATGGGGTGGGCGATTGCTTTTTTGCTGGGGGCGGCAGTAACGGCCGTTGGCCTGACTATGACCAATCGCGTGCGGCCAGCCCCCATTGTGATTGTGCCGCCGGAACCAACAGCATCGCCAGAGCCGACGACCACGCCTGGCCCGATGTGGGTGTATGTGAATGGGGCGGTGGCTTTTCCGGCGGTGTATGAACTGCCGCCGGGCAGTTTGGTGCAGCAAGCGATTGAGGCAGCGGGCGGGTTTGGCGAAGAGGCGAATACGGCCGTTGTCAATCTGGCCCAACCCTTGTCTGATGGCGCTCAGGTTTATGTTCCCTCGCGGGCGGAAGTGGCCGCGATTCCAGATATTGTTGTAAACAGCAAAACAACCGCGATAGATGTTTTGGGAGAAACGGCCGTGACGAATGGCGTCAGATTGGTTAACATTAACGTGGCGACGGCCGAAGAACTGGACACCCTGCCGGGAATTGGCCCCAGCACGGCGCAAAAAATATTGAACTATCGGGATGAGAACGGCCGTTTCAACGCCATTGAGGAGATCATGAACGTATCCGGCATCGGCGAAGCCAAATTCAACAACGTCAAAGAGCTGATAACTGTAGGAGAAAATCCGTAGCCCGTGAACCGTAATCCGTGAACCGAATACGGATTACGGATTACGGCTCACGGAACACGGAACACGTTCCACACCCATGCCTCGTGAAACCATTCTCACCGCCATGCTGGCCCGCCTGGCGCGCATACCATTTGGGCTGCTGGCGCATCGACCTTTTATTGCCCCCAAAAAGGCGCTAATTCTTAAACCTTGCTGTGTCAGTCAGGTAATGTTAGCCACACCTTTATTGGCTGCTTTAAGCAACGCCTATCCTGACACCCGGTTTGATTGGGCAGTTAGTGATTGGGCGCGTCCGGCCATCGCCGGCAATCCACGTATCACAGAATTGATTCGCACAGGAGCAAGTGGCTTGAACCAGATGAGTTGGGCTGAGGTGAGAAACCTTATTGGCCGACTGCGTAAGGAAAATTATGATACCTGCTTTATCCCCAGCCGCTCCAGCCTGCTATCTTACATCGCCTGGCGGGCAGGCATTCGGCAGCGGATTGGGTTACATGTGAATGGACGCGGGTTTGCTCATACGGTGGCTGTACAACCCCCAATTGGGGAACAGCATGAGGCAGCCGTTTATCGTTCCCTGGCTCTTGCGGCCGGCGTGGATGAGAAAGCAGCCGTTTCTGTCGGCATGGAATATAATGCGCCAGATATTGACCGAACCAACATGACTCGCCGCCTAGTTGATGAACTGGACTGGTTAGGCGATGTGCCGCTCGTCATCATGCACCCAGGCGGGGGCACCAATCCGGTACGTTCAAACACGCAAAAACAATGGCCGGTGGAACGATTTATCCGGTTAGGGAACCATTTAGTGCGGCAGCATAATGCCCGGATACTGATCATTGGTTCGGAAGAGGAACGGCCGTTAACGGAGACCATCAGCGGGTTAATGTTTGCCCCAGTTGCCAATTGGGCCGGGCAGTTAGCATTGGGAGAAGTGGCTGCTTTAAGTGAAGTGTCCGATTTATACATAGGCAATGACGCCGGGCCAACACATGTTGCCGCCGCCGTTGGCTGTGCAACATTGGCCATCTTTGGCCCCAGCAACCCAGCCATTTCCGGTCCATATGTCACCAAAGGCGCGGTGCTGGCGTTATGGGATGAATATAACGGCCGTTTTTCATGGGAAAACGGGGTGACAGTGGACAAAGCCATACAAGCAACAGAAACATTATTACGCCAGCGTCAACGAAGCCATATTTTGTTTGACACATGAAGGAACATCTGATATGATTTCGCTCGCTTAGGGGGCGTGGTGTAGTGGTTAACACGCCGGCCTGTCAAGCCGGAGATCGCGGGTTCGACCCCCGTCGCTCCCGTCTAGGGTGCAAGTGGAATTAACGCCATTTGCACCTTTTTCTTTTCCCCCATTCATCTCCATATTCAACCCTTCAACAATCTCATGCGGCGCGGATGTTCCGTTGTCTAATACAATGCTGAAATCGCCATGCAAAGCAACCGCCAGAACGGTTTTATCATACACGAAAACCCGATCCACTATCTTCGCTAATAGTTGCTTTCGAGCCTCCAGCGGATTTCCCACATCATCACAACCATCCCAGTACGGTCTGAAATTTTTTAATAGGTCAGCCGCTTCCATTAAGTCATCGTAAACAACAGGCCGCAATGATTCCATTTCCTGCTTTAACTCTTGACGTTTAGCAACGTACTCTTGAGGACTCAAGAAGCCTTGTTCCCAAGAGAAATCGATCCGTTTTACAACTTCTTCTAAAATCAGTCATACGTTGTAGAGCATCGGCATGTTCAACACGCTCTTGAATGGCTTTTTCAACCCGTTCTTGGAAACCTGCTGGAATAGATAAATTGCTTAATGCCTCAACAACCTGTTCGTCTATCAGGTTCACAGGCACATAACCTTGTTCACATTTATGATAGCCTCTATCTCGCGCCAAACAACGGTACGAACCGGCATCTCGACGATGATCCCATCGGGACCGCATTTTACCGTAATTGGCATCAACCAAGGCTTTTGGCTTGGAACTTGTACAGCGGGCACAATAAACGCGATCATGTAAAATGTACGTTCGCACAATCCCTAGAGATTGCCATGTTTTAATCAACGCCCTTCTGACCTCGACTTTGTACAAAATTCGAAATCAGAAATATTTCCAGATAATTTTGTAACCAGAGTGAGAATCTGATTTTAGTCAATGCAACTTTACTCGAGTACGAATATTTGAACATCGCATAAAAAGAGTGACATGCAAATATTA
>JAJRYT010000182.1 GCA_024275635.1 Chloroflexota bacterium
CCAGGCAGGAACAAAAAATGGAAACAATAACTAAACCTTTTGAAAACAGTGACCAGATGCAATGGTACGCTACGATTTTAGATACAATTGGCGAAACGCCACTGGTTCGCCTCAATTCAATTTGCCGTGATCTTCCCTGCACCCTTTTGGCTAAAGTCGAGTTCTTCAATCCGGGCGGCTCGGTAAAAGATCGCATTGGCCCGACCATTATCGAAGACGCGGAACGAAGCGGCAAGTTAAAACCAGGAGGGACGATTGTGGAAGCGACGTCGGGCAACACCGGCGTGGGGCTGGCCATGGCCGCCGCAATTAAAGGGTATCGCTGTATTTTTGTGATGCCGGATAAGATGTCGCAGGAGAAGATATTACTCTTGCGTGCGTTTGGGGCCAGGGTGGTGGTGACGCCAACGGCCGTTTCCCCCGAAGACCCGCGCAGTTACTATTCCGTCTCCCAAAAACTGGTTGAAGAAACCCCCAATGCCATCCTGGCCAACCAGTATCACAACCCCATCAACCCGCAAAGCCACTACGAAACAACTGGCCCAGAAATCTGGCGGCAGACGGCGGGGCAGATCACCCATTTTGTGGCCGGCATGGGCACAGGCGGCACTATCACCGGCACAGGCCATTACCTGAAGGAGCAAAACCCACACGTCAAAATCGTCGGCGTAGACCCGATTGGTTCCATTTTGTATGATTTGCACCGGGGACGGGAGGGGGAAGCGGATGGCTATAAAGTGGAAGGAATCGGCGAAGATTTCCTACCCGGCACAACTGATTTAAGCGTCGTAGACGAAATCGTCCAGGTCACGGACCGGGAAAGTTTCATGATGACGCGCCGGTTGGTGCGTGAAGAGGGGATTTTCTGCGGCGGGTCGTCAGGATCGGCTGTAATCGGCGCGGTAAAGTATGCGCGGGATCATCATTTAGGGCCGGATGATGTGGTGGTAGTCATTTTGCCTGATTCCGGATCGCGCTACCTGAGCAAGGTGTTCGATGATGATTGGCTGCGCGAGAATGGCTTCCTGGAACGTTCCTGGGTAGATTACCGGGCCAGCGATGTGCAGGCCGCCAAGCCGGACGGCCGTATCATCACCGCCCGTCCCACCGAGCTGGTCAACGAGGTTGTCCACAAACTGAAGGAGTTTAATGTATCACAGTTACCAGTGGTGGGGGAAAACGGCCGTCTCCTGGGCATCGTTACCGAAATTGACCTGCTCAATTACATGCTCCTCAGCGACCACGCTTACCAGCCCAATGAAACCATCGAATCCATGATTGATCCCAACGTGTCAGTCGTCCAGCCCAACACGCCGCTGGAAACACTGATGTCCATTTTCAGCGACCACAGCGCCGTCGTCATCACCACCGGCGATGAAGTGCAGGGGATTTTGACCAAGATCGATATTCTCGATTTTCTATCGTCACAAGTAAATTAGGCATGAAAACGGCCGTTTCTGGATAATCTGTCACGGACAAAATAGCAGAGAAACGGCCGTCCCTCCCCCAAACCCTACGATTTCCCAACGGATGACCCTAAATTGTCACCAAAAAGAACTTTTATGCTAAAATTGCTCCACTCAAAAACAAATCCTGTCCAATTTCCGTCATAAGGAGAAAACTATGGCCGATGTCCAGGCAACCGCCAACCGCATTGTAGAAAACGTTGAACACGTCATCATTGGCAAACGACAATCCGTTCAACTAACCGTGCTAGGCTTACTTTCCCAGGGCCACATCCTCATTGAAGACGTGCCCGGCGTCGGCAAAACCGTCCTCGCCAAATCCATTGCCCGTTCCGTCGGCTGTAAATTCCAGCGCATCCAATTCACCCCCGACATGCTGCCCAGCGACGTCACTGGCATCTCCGTCTTCAACCAAAAAACCCGCGAATTCGAGTTCCGCCCCGGCCCCATCCACGCCCAAATCGTCCTCGTAGACGAAATCAATCGAGCTACCCCCAAAACCCAATCGGCCTTGCTGGAAGCAATGGAAGAACGCCAAGTGACAGTTGACGGAACAACTTACCCGCTGGACAACCCCTTCATGGTATTGGCAACCCAAAACCCCATTGAATATGAAGGCACTTTCCCCCTGCCCGAAGCTCAGTTAGACCGCTTTATGCTGTGCATCAAGCTGGGCTACCCGGCCAAAGAAGAAGAAATCACCATACTTAACCAGCAGCAGCACGCCCATCCCTTCACCAAATTGGAACAGGTAGTATCCGTTGAAGAGCTGCTGGGCGCCCAGGAAGCGATCAAAGACATTTACATTGACGAGCAGGTCAAACAATACATCGTGGAAGTTGTGCGGCAAACACGCGAGCATCCCGATGTTTACCTGGGTTCCAGTTCGCGCGGGGCGCTGGCGATCTACCGGCTGGGGCAGGCCCGGGCCGCTCTGTTTGGCCGCGATTTTGTCTTGCCCGATGATGTGAAAGCGTTAGCCACAACGGCCCTGAGCCATCGCATCATTGTCGGCCCGGCGGCCCGTATTAAAGACATCTCGCCTGACGCCATCGTTGAGGAAATTCTAGACCACGTAACCGTTCCCGGCGCTCAGGTGATCGGTAAACGGTAACTCGGTTATCCGTATTCCGTATTCCGTATTCCGTGTTCCGTATTCCGTATTCCGTATTCCGTGTTCCGTATTCCATTTACGAATTACGGGTTACGGATTACGTGTTCCATTTACGGATTATGGATTACGTGTTACGGATTACGGATTACGGGACACGAAATAAAATGCGACACAGACGAACAACTGTCTTCATCCTGGCCCTGGCGGCCTTGTTGAGTGGTCTGATGACTGGAAGTACGCTCCTGTTTAATTTGACATACTTGCTGGGGCTGCTGCTCATCGTCTCCTTTACCTGGGCCTGGATCAATCTCAACTGGGTGCGCCTGTCGCGCAATACCCGCACGCGCCGCACGCAAGTCGGCCGTCCGCTGGAAGAGCGATTTACGGTGCAAAATACCAGTATTGTGCCTAAATTGTGGCTGGAAGTGCATGATTTCGCCACGCTGCCCGACCATTACAGCAGCCAGGTCGTCAATAATTTGGGGGGAAATAACAGCTACACCTGGCGGGTAAATACCCTCTGTCAAGAACGGGGCCGCTACCAGTTAGGCCCCATCCGCCTGCGTACCAGCGATCCGTTTGGCCTGTTCCCGATGGAGCGTGACTTTTCGGCGACGACGAATGTAGTTATCTACCCACTGACGTTTGACATTCACCAGTTTGCCCTGCCCATCGGCATTTTACCAGGCGGCGATGCGCTGCGGCGTCGGACGCATTACGTCACGACGAATGCCGCCGGCGTGCGCGATTATGCGCCGGGTGACAGCTTCAGCCGTATTCATTGGCCCAGCACAGCCCGCCGCGACCGGCTCATTGTGAAAGAGTTTGAGCTGGACCCGCTGGCCGACATCTGGATTGTGCCAGATATGGCGATGTTCAGTCACATTGCCCCCCGCCCCCGGCGTGACGCCATTAAGTTAAGTGACTTGCCGCCCTGGATGCAGTTGGATGCGTTTGAGCTGCCGGAAACGACGGAGGAGTACACGGTAGCCATTGCCGCTTAGTTGGCGCAATATTTTTTGCGGCGCGACCGGGCAGTGGGAATGGTGGCTTACGGTCAGTCGAACGAGGTGGTGCAGCCGGATCGGGGCGAACGGCAGTTGAATCGTATTTTAGAAACGCTGGCCGTCCTGCGCGCTGCGGGGCAGGTTCCGGTGGAAGATGCGTTGCAAGCGGAGGCGTATTTGTTCCCGCGCGGCACAACGGTGATTGTGGTGACGCCGAATCCGCAGCAGGGATGGGTAACGGCCGTGCGCCAGATCGCCCGCCGTGGGTTACGTGTGGTGACGGTTTTGGTCAATCCTGAATCGTTCGGAGGCCGGTACTCGTCTGAACCGCTCATTCCGGCGCTGCAAGCGGCCGGGATGGGAACTTATCTGGTGAACTGTGGCGATAATTTAACGGCCGTTCTCAGCCAAAACAGAAAACAAGCCGGTTTCTACACCGTTGCCTAAACGGTAATCTGTGAGCCGTTATCCGATTACCGATAACTGAATACCGCCTGCGGGCTGCGGCTGCGGTCGGTCTACTGCCACGCCCGACATGCTCCAGGGACCGGTGTGTTTAATCTGCACCTGCACGATTTGGCCCTTCAATTCCCGCAGATCGTCAAAAAAGACCAGCTTGCCCTGCGGCGAACGGCCGCGCCAACGCCCTTTGTGCTTACCCTCCACCAACACTTCTACCGTCTGGCCCAACCAGGGTTTCATCTTTCTGGTCAGGATCTCCTTCTGCAAGGACTCTATCAAATGAAAGCGGCGGCGTTTCTCGGCGTCAGGCACATCATCTTCCATACGGCGGTCGCTGACGGTGCCAGGGCGCGGACTGTAGCGGGCCAGATGAATTTTGTCCAGTTCCAAGTCGGCCAGCAAGTCGTAGGTTTTCTGGAATTGGGCCTCGGTTTCGCCAGGGAAGCCGACGATGATGTCACAGTGAACGGCCGTATCCGGCACAATCTCACGAATACGTTGGACTAACCGGTGGTACTCGGCATTGGTATAGCCCCGTTTCATATGATGCAAAACCTCATCATCCCCCGCCTGAACCGGAATCTCGATTTGCGGCATCACCTTGGGCAAATCGCGCACCGCGTACAAAATCTCGTCCGTCATGTAGTTGGGATGGCTGGTGAGGAAACGAATGCGTTCCAGGCCGTCAATGTCGTTGATAACGCGCAGCAAATCAGCTAAATTCGGGCCGTCGGGTACGTCATAGCCGTACCGGTCCACGATCTGGCCTAACAAAACAACCTCTTTCACCCCCTGGGCCGCCAACGAACGCGCTTCAGCGGCAATCTCGCCCACCGGCCGGCTGCGCTCAATGCCGCGCTTTTGCGGGATGATGCAAAAACTGCACGCATGGGAGCAGCCGTAAACGATGGAAACGGGCGCGGAGATTAGTTCGCCGCGCTGGTCGGCGGGCAAAATCACCGCGCCATCTTGCAGCGCATGCAGTTGGCTGGCGGCCGCTTGCTCTAACGCCAAATCCTCACCCGCAGTCAGATGGGAAACGAGCGGCGCGCCGTTGGTGGAAGGTTCCATGAACACATCCACGAAGGGGAACGCTTTTTCCAACGCCTCATTGCCGCGCACGCCAACAACGCAGCCCATGACAGCCACAGTCATGTCGGGGCGGTTGACTTTGGCGTGTTTCAGGACGTGCAGTTTGCCGTAGGCTTTGTCTTCCGACTGCTGGCGCACGGTGCAGGTTTGCAGGATGACGACGTCGGCGTCATCGGCAACAGAGGTGGCTTGGTAGCCCAATTTTTCTAATTCAGTAGCGACGCGGCGGGCGTCGGCGTAGTTCATCTGGCAGCCGGTGATCCAGAAATGGTATTTTTTCGACATAAGTGAATGAGGGATGAGGAGTGAGGGATGAGGAGTGAGGCGTTACTCATCCCTCATTCCTCATCCCTCACCCCTGATTTTCCGATAAAGATCGCTTCGGTGAAGCGAAAGGCGATTCTATCGCCCGCGACCTGCGGCGTCAAGAACCCCGCGGCGGCCTGGGGAGCTTGCAGGAGCATGGCGCGGAGACGGATGCGGTTGGCAGGGGAGACGCGCATCCGGGTTACGTAGTCGTCAAAGTCGAGCCACATGGGAATGGTTTCTTGATGGATGAGTTGGAAACCGGCTTCCCGGCAGGCGTCTTCCCATTCGGGACGGCTGAGGAGACGGCCGTGACTGGGATCGCGCAGTTTTTCGTAAGCATTCAGGTAGCGGGCCGCCGCGTGCAATAATTTGGCTTTTTTACCGCGCAGCCGGGTTCCGGGGGCGATGTTGTCGGCGACGGCCAGCAGGCCGCCAGGACGCAAAACGCGAGCCGCTTCGGCCATGAATTGGGGAATGCTGGGGAAATGGTGGGCGGCGAGGCGGCAGGCGACAAGGTGAAAGCTGTTGTCGGGGAAGGGGAGGGATTGGGCAGCGGCCGTTTCCGTGACCACATTATCGAAACCGCGCGCCTGGGAGAGTTGGGCCGTTTGCGCCAACATTTCCGGCGTGATGTCGCTGGCGACGACCTGGGCCACATGGGGAGCGAAGGCGAGGGCGGTATGTCCGGCTCCGGTGGCAACATCGAGGACGCGCCAATCGGGTTGGGGCTGGGCGAGTTCGACTAATCGGGCCAGACTCACGCCCTGAGCATGGACGCCGCTAACGGCGTAATCGGCGGCGGCACGGCCGAATTGGTGTTGGATTTGTTGTTTGCTCATGAATTGCTTTGAGCGAGGTAATTGCCGAGCGTTTTCAACAAACGCTTGTGTCGCTCAGGGGACACGGCGCCACCAGCAATTCGGTTAAGCGGTAAAACAGCCAGGAAACCGAGTCTTATCAACGATTCTGCTAACAAGCCGCTTGATTGGAAATCATCATCAGAGGGGGAAATGATTTCATCAAAATTTTGGGCTTTTTGATGCAGCTGCGTACTAATGCCGCAAACAAGAAAATCGCCAAAAGGCGGCATTCTGCGCAAGATGAGCGCGGGACGGTTTTTTAACCGACCATCGGCCTGGGGCAATGGCGTGAGAATGAGATTACCTTCCCATATCATAATCGGGGTTTGGCTCCTTGATTAGGTTCATTGAATACTCTGGTTCATTTTCGCCGTAGGCTCGTTCTAACTGTTTGCCAGACAACCGCATCCAAGCCCTATTCTCATCGTCCGCTTCCTCTTCTGGAAGCACGGTGATAATTAGCTTCGTATTTGGTTTCAGTTCAAACGGCTCGTCCAGGCGAATTTGTTTGCCGTCAAAATGCCCACGTAAGGTAATGGTATACATAGTCTTACCCTCTTTTTAGCTTGTCTTACCGTTGATTATATCACGGCATAATTACCGATTCACCCACACGGCCGTCCCGCACCCATCCATCCCATGAAAAATCGGCCGTTCGTAGCCGGAACCGGGGGCAACTAACCGCAGCCCCGCTTCGTCAATGACGACAAACCAGCGTCCATCGGCCGACCAGTTCACGTGGGGAAAGCCTGTTTGGGGCGCGTCAAAGGCAACTGTCTGGCCGCGATCCAGGTCGTAAAGAAGGTAGCTTTGTGAGGTAAAGGCGGCGAGGTAACGGCCGTTTCCCACCAACTGAACCGGGGTTCCTTGAAAATCATCCGGCGGCAGCAGCAACGCTATCGCCCCACTCGTCTCATCAAACGAAAAGACGTAATCCTGCCGGGCCACACTGTTAAAGGCAGTCGTGGCCTGGATGAGCCATTGGCCGGGTTGGGCCGGGCGCGGGAAGGCAGTTATGATGCCCAAATGCGCCGGCCGTTCCGCTTCCGACAGGGAGCGGCGCAGCGTTTCGCTGGTCAGCAAAACTTGTTCTGTAACGGCCGTTTCCGCAACAACCGCCCGCACCCATTCCGTCGCCATCGAATTGGCCGCCCATTCAGCCGGGTCAAGCGCAGGGTCGGGGTGCACGTAGGCAAAGGCGTCGTCAGCCGCCCAAATCGGCGACCAGCCCGGCCCAATGGCCGCCGTCTCCAGCCCGGCGTCATCTCCAAGCGCCAGCGTGAGCCGGCCGTCTGCGCCAAACCGGACTAAAAGCGTCTGGGTTTCATCGGGCGACCAGTCAGGCAGGGCGTCGCCGCCGGTTTGTAGTTGGCATAACGGCCCCGGACACGTTTGCAAATCTAGCCAATAGACTGTGCCATCGCCAGAGTCGCCAAAAAGATTCTCGGAGAAGAAAAGGCGGCGCTCCTGTTGGACTGTGGGCAACACGAAAAATAACGGCAGCCAATTGATACGCGGCGACATCTCTGCCAACAATACCGCCACCGCGCCGTCCCGCCACAAAAAGAGACGGCCGTACTCGCCAGAATCATCAATCCGGCTCATTTGCAGAATAAATCCATCATCATCGGGCATGGGATGTAAAAGCGGCCAGGCGTATTGCACAAATAACGTCTCGCCAGCGGCGGCGAATGCTTCCGTCTCGTCTGTCCAGGCAGACTCGGCCAGATTGTAGCGCCAGATGGACGGCCGTTGGTTCGTCGCCTTACTGCTGCCCTTGTGGGAAATCTGGTTTGCCGCGTACCGCTACGCCCAGTTGAGGGAGGGATACGTCTTCTACCGCCCCTCCAATGCTGATTTTGGCTTAACGGCCGTTTTCCTCTGGCTGCTAATCATTTTTCTGCGCCAGGTAGGGAGGGCCGATGCACGGCCGCTCCCCCTGTGGCGCAAACTGTGGCGTCCGCAAGGCCGCCCGGCCCGCGCCGCGCGAGACCTGGCGTTGATTTCCCTGCTGCCGGCGGCATTGACGGCCGTCCTCCTCCTGCAAAGTAAATTCAATTTACCAGTGACAACAGCCAGCGCCCTCCTCTCTGTCGGACTGCTGTTTACCATGCTGCTTTTTGCATTGGTCTATTTGAACTACCTGTCAGAGCAAACCTCCTTCATGGTCAGATTAAACGCCGTCACATTGGCCTTTTTTCTGGCCATTCTCGGCGCCGTCGGGCAGGCAATGACGCCCTCCTTTATCGCCGCCTACAACAACCGCGACCTGATTACTGCCCCTCAAACCCTGCGCTTCACCCCCAACACGCAAGGCGGTTATGACATCGCCCGCATACCCTACGAGTTCAGTCCCATCAACAGCAATCAAGATGAGAATGAATGGGGCAAGCGGCTGACGTATGACGAGGCGCAGAACTCGCCCTTGAACTTTGAATTTCCCTTCTATAACCAGCGCCAGTCTACTCTATTTATGCTATGGAACGGGGGCGTCCGCTTTGGAAAAAAGCCGGATTTGGACGGGGTTTTTGAAATGACGTTTGTAGACCTGCCTGCTTCCCTGCTCTACGACATCAACAAACGATGGCAGACAGCCCGTATGTTGGGCGTTTTGCCAGGTACAGCCCATACGCAGCCGGAATACATCCGCTTCAACAGCGACCTGCCCTTCAGCAGCGGCCCGGATGGGACGCTGGAAGATTACCGCCTTGATTTCCGGACAGCGTTACACGCTTTTCTGATACCGCTCTTTTGGCTGACCTTGTTCAGCGCCTGGTTGGTTCCGCTGGGGCTGTCGCTGGTACTGGGGAAGAATGTGGGGCAGCCGCTGCAAAACTGCTGGCAGGCGTCAGGCGGGCGGACAGCGGCGATCTGGACATCCATATCCCGGTGCAGGTTGAGGATGAATTCGGCTATTTGACTCACGCTTTTAACAAGATGGCGGCCGAATTGAACGCGCTCATCATTGGGTTGGAAGATCGGGTGACGGAGCGCACCGCCCAGTTGGCCGAGACAACGGCGTATCTGGATAATATCCTACGCAGCGCCACCCAATATGCCATCATCGCCTTTGACCATGAGCTGCGCGTCACCTATTTTAATCCCATGGCTGAAACGTTATACGGAATTTCGGCCGCAGAGGCGCTGGGGAAACCGATGTCTGCCATCTCCTTGTTGGCAATAGATTCTGAACAGTTTGAAATAGAATTGCGCCATGTAAAAACGGATGGCGCGTATAAATATGCGCGCGCGGGAAACACCGCAGGGGACACAGCATATCGCCACCCGCCTGGGCGTCATTGTTGACCAGCAGGGCGCGTTGATTGGTTACGCCCACATCAGCCAGGACATCAGCCAGCGAGTGCAGACGGACGCCCAACTGCTGACGCAGCAGCGAACCCTGTCTGCGCTGGAAGAGCGGGAACGGATTGGCCGCGAGCTGCACGACAGTATCGGGCAGGCGATGGGGTATCTTAATTTGCAGATGCAGGCGGCCCGCGCCCTGCTGGTCGATAAAAAATACCAGGCGGCCGACGACCTGCTGGCGCGGTCGGTCAACGCCGCCCAGCAGGCCCACAATGAGGTGCGCGAGTTTATTTTGGGGATGAAGAAACCGGCCACCGCCCCCGCCGATTTCTGGACGGCGCTGCAAAGCTACGCCCAGACGTTTGAGGAGCAGCGCCGGATTCCGGTTTTGCTCAGCCTGCCAGCCGATAACCCGCGCTGGCTGACGCCGCCGCGTGATTTGCACTTGCTGCGCATCATTCAGGAGGCGTTGACGAATGTAGACAAACACGCCGCCGCCAGCCAGGTGCAAATCATCGCCACTCAAATTGCCCCGGATAAGGCGCAGTTTATCATCAGCGATAACGGCCGCGGCTTCGACCCGGAAAAGCGCCAATCTCCAATCTCTCAATCCCCCAATCTCCATTTTGGGCTGAATATCATGCGCGAACGGGCGGTTGATCTGGACGGCCGTCTGGAGATTCGCAGCGCGCCGGGGCAGGGGACGCAGGTGTTGACGACGGTGCGGATTGAGCCGTCTCCTCCTGCGCCTCCCCCCCACCCATCTGCCCCGCTGCGCGTGCTGCTGGCCGACGACCATCCCCTCTTTTTGGAAGGGCTGGTCAATTTGCTGACAACTTACGGCGTGACCGTTGTCGGCGCGGCGCGTAATGGGTTGGAAGCGCAGGAACTGGCCTGCCAGACCCGCCCCGATTTGATTGTGATGGATATTCACATGCCGCTGTGCGACGGTATTGAGGCCACGCGGCACATCAAGGCAGAGTTTCCCGATCAACGCATCCTCATGCTCACCGTTTTGGCGGAAGACGAGACGCTGTTTGCGGCGCTGCAAGCGGGCGCGTCCGGCTATTTGCTGAAGAGTATGTCGGCGGAGGGGTTGTTTATGCTCATCGCCGGGCTGGAGGATGGCGCGTCACCCATTGCGCCCCAGTTAGCCGGCCGGGCGCTGGCCGAATTCCGGCGGTTGACGCGCCCGGAAGCGGAGTTGACCCGGCAGCAGTGGCGCGTTTTGCAGCGGGTGGCCGAGGGTTTGACGTACCGGGAAACGGCCGTACAACTCCACGTCAGCGAGCGCACCGTCAAGCGGCAGATGAAGCAGATTATGGATGCCCTGCATCTGAGCAGCCGCGCCGAGGCGGTTGAATACGCGCGGCAAAAGAAGCTTTGAGCGGAGGCGTGTGGCGCATTTTGTGGGGGACGTTCCCGTTGGTCGCCGGAGTCGAGGCTTTAGCCGGGAGTTTGCAGACGACGACCGGCTAAAGCCTCGACTCCGTTACCGCTGAGCAGGGCAAAACATGCTATAATTCAGGCATGGATAAATCAGATGCCAGAGCTTATAGGGAGCGTTGGCAAGCCGTCGCCAAAATCGAGAGGCAAGAACTGCAAGCAGCTTCTCCCGCAGAAAAATGGCGGCAGCTTAATGCCATCAAACGACGCGCCGCCCGTCTGGGTATCACGCGAGAGGGTGACGATGGGGAAATGGAAATCTTCTTGCTGTGGGCCAGATTAAGGGTGGAATATGCCCCGAACTGAAAAACAAAACTCTTTCCATGACCCGCTTGAAGCGCTGGAAAAACTTTTGTCTCATTTTGATCATCAGGGGGTGGTCATTGGCGGGGTTGCGGTTAGTCTTTTGGGTCAGGCTCGGTTTACAGAAGATTTGGACGCCATGGTTTTGCTCTCTGTAGAAGAGATTCCCTGCTTTCTGACGGCCGCCAAAAAAGAAGGCATTGAACCGCGCATTTCTCAGGCAGAAGAATTCGCAAGACGTAACCGCGTGCTGCTTTTGCGTCATACCCGCTCTCAAACAGCCATAGATATTTCGCTGGGCATGCTGCCTTTTGAGCAAGAAATGGTTCAACGAAGCGTCGTCTACGAAATTGACGCGGCCTTGAAAATCCATCTGCCAACTCCGGAAGATTTGATTATCATGAAAGCGGTTGCTCACCGCCCGAAGGATTTATTGGATATCCAAGGGATCATTCAAAGCTGCCCCAATCTGGACCGGGAGCGCATCCGGGATTGGGTCACGCAGTTTGCAGATATTTTGGAAACGCCAGAACTATGGGAAGATATTGCTGTTTGGTTGTAAAACCTACCACTGGGCATGGGGGAAGTTCTCAAGGATGTTTTGATCTTTCGTGATCAGGATATTGTCATTCAATCCGGCCTGGGCCACGATGATTCGGTCAAAGGGGTCGCGCGTCCACGAAAAACGCATGGCCTGGCCGATAATCGCATTAAACTCTCTAGCGCAAACTTTGAGGCCGATACGATTGGACAGGTTGGCGACGATGGTAGCGGCATTATCTGTCACCCGCTGAATCTCAACTAAATAACGCAGCTCTAAGTGAACCATGGGGGATATGTAAATCTCGTGGTCATTTATCAGATCCGCGACTGGCTGGCTGAATTTCTGCACCAGTCCGGCGTATAACCAGACAACGACGTGGGTGTCAAGGTAAATCAAGATTCACCTCTTTTTCCCAACTGATTGCTGCCAGTTCGTCCGGATCGCCCTGAATAACGTGGGGTCTGGCGCGTAAATTCCGGAGCTTGTCCCCCTTTTCCACAGGCACAATTCTCAATCGCTTATCCCCTTTTTTGATTTCAAGCGGGATGCCGGTATTCAATACTTCTTCTAACAACTTATAAATATTCGCTCTTAGTTCAGTTGCGGTAACTGTTTTCATAGCATGTCCTTACGTGCGTTAATTAATATAGCGTACGTGCATAGATAGGATAGACAACAAAGCAAGTCAAGCGCAAGAAGCGGCGGTTTTCGATTGATGATTGTCCAACCCCCAATCCCCACTCCTAATCCTATAGTACCAATGTCAGGGAGTGGCGGCACTTTGTTGGCACTTTTGTCACTGTACATTTGCCCCGGTCTGGCCTTCAATAGCGTCACAGGTCATGAGCCTGTTTTTTCAATGGAGTAAACCCAGATGGATACCGGGCAGACACCGGCGTTGGCAACGATTATTTTATACGGCCGTTCCCTCCTCCTCGACAGCGTGGAAATGAAACTGCGGCAGGACGGCCGTACCGCCATCTTACGCCTATCCGATACCAGCGCCCCGGCGCAGTTGGACGACATGCCCACAGGAGTGATTATTTACGACAGTGATCAGGTTGACGGAACTGCCGTTTATCAACTGCTAACCGACTACCCCGGCTGGCGCTTAGTGGGGCTGACCGCCTCAAAGGAGAAGTTATTGATTATTAATAGTGAGAAGGGTGACGGCCGTTCCCTGGCCGATGTGATAGAGATTATTCAACGATAGGTAATAGATTAGTTCACTCTTCCGAGAGTGAACCAATCTTGACCAAGGATAAAAAAGGAGACGCGACATGAAACAAGATAAAGTACAACCGCAAGCACAGGAAAAGCAGGGTAGAAAACAGTATGAGGCTCCGGCCGTCATTTACAGCGGCGTCATCAGCGCCCGCGCCGGATCGCCGTTAGACAACCCGTTGAACAGCAATGGCTATGACCCGGCCGATTTGTTTGGCCAGTAGAACAAAGACAACGCGGAGCGTCTTGCCCCGCATTCCACGCCAAGCATGGAACGAGAGAAAAAACGGGGTTAGGGATGTAGGAAAAAACAACTTACCCACCCAAACCGCCTTCTACCAGTGTCGCGAGCGGGTAATCCATGAGAGTTTTGGGTATATTACCTCTTTCCAAGTCCCTTATCACCGTTATTACATATCACACAAGTGTCACGTCCAACATAACTTGAGAAAAGAACAAAATCCAGCATAAGTGAAGAAAACATGCTTTTGCCAACGGCTCCCCCCCCCACAGAAGAAATCATGCTTTACTGGCCGTATCCCACACCCACTGCTAGATCAGTTCCCGGATAACTGTATCAGATTAGTACCACACATGGGGTTATCCCTGCCCCTTGTCGCACTCTCTTAATCATCAGCCCCTCACCCTGCGCCGCCAGAGACACAGCCACCTCTTAGATACAGGCGCACCGCTGCCGTCGCCCTTCTTCCCTGAGCCAGTCCAATTATTCACGTGCAGCAGTTCCAGCCAACGCTGCCAGTTCTGGATAAATCTGGCTGAGACAGGCCGACGTCACACCTAGATCAGCAGCCATCTTCTCAATTGTTACCCGTTCAGTCTGGTTAGGCAGATCGGCAATGACAGCCTCCAGCCGGGCGCCCTGCGCCGCCATCCGCCATCGTTTCCATTGGCAGTTACATTCTTCAGCTACAGTCCACACATGTTAGGCAGCCTCATCATAATTATTCAGGCAGCCAGTTCAAAATCCCAACGCCCAGTTAACAGCCGCCAGCGTAATCGGCTCCTCCTTCTGGCATAAAACGGCAAGAATTGTATCCACCCGTGCCTGTAAATCAGCCAGGCATTGTTCTCCTTCTTCTTGTCGCCGCTGTTTTTGCGCCTGATGAACCGCCTCAGCCACATTCAGCGCATACCAGTACCAAGTTATCATTCTTGCCTGCCAACCCAGACCTTAGGCGATTTCCTGGTTCATGTACCCCTGAAACCCCAGCTCCAGCAGCAAAACCACTTCTTCGGCCAGTTTAGTCAACTGGCGCTCATTATCCGGCAGTATCGGCGAGCGACGCAGGCGCGCCAGGACCAGTTCGCCTGTATAGCGGCGGATAAACTGGCAGCCACAAGCAGTACACACCAGCCCAACAGTGCGGCCCTTGACATTGTCCCGCGCCAGACACACACTTATGCTGGGCGGCGGCTAATAGTTGGGGCAATCCGGTCGAGGACAAAGGCAAATATCTATATAAGCGAGTTAGTCAGCAATAAATTCTGGCGGCACAGTTAAAGCCGCAAATTCCGGCCAGGAACCGTCCAATCCTGCCAGATAATCCAGGTAAATAGGCAACGACACCCAGTCTCCCCGCTCCACCCGTCTGGGCTTATCCTTTAATAACGTCAAATACCGGCTCATCTGAGCCATCATTTTCCCTTCTTGCACACGCAAGCAGCGAAACTTCAGGCCCACTGCCTGCGGCAACTGTTCAGGAAGAGCCAGATTCAACACTGCCGCATCGTCATCATTAACCAAAGACACATCGGGATCAAGCAGAAAGGCGAAATCCCGCTGCTGCTCTTCCTCCTTGGCCAAGAAGTCGTCGCTAACGGCCGTTACCGGCAAACCGCGCCAATCCGCATCACAAGCGGCGCAATAGAGATGCCAATACTGCCAGCTAATCAGTGTCAACTGAATCCGGCAATTAGGGCAATAACATTGCAAGGCGCAGCAGTGGCGCAGGCAGACTTGCACCGGCGTCAACCGCCACATCAGACAGATATAAGGCTGCTCCTGCAGGCACAAAGGACAAACCCGCAAATCAGGCGCAACCAAGTCGCGCAAGATACCGCCCCGCCCCATCCTTTTGGGGAACATCCGCATAGGCAGCGTGCGGAACTTGGCCACCCAGGGCCACAAAGTCAGCTTTTCCAGTTCAGCCAGAGACAGCTGGGTATAGCGGGGAATCTGACCCCAGTCATCTACTGAACATTCCCAACGCAAAATACACACTTGCGAACAGAACCGCCAGCCGGGAAACATCTAGAAGACAAAATCTTTGAAAACAATGCGCCCATTAGCCATCGCCAGTCGCAGCAGATAGCCGCTCAAACATTCCCCGGTAAAAAGCTGTGGGCGGCAAGGGAGGGCATCAAAGTACCACAGGGCATTACGTCATCCTTCAGCCACGTCGCCCTCCCTGCCGCGCCCGCCAACAATCGAGGAAGTTGACGACCTTCGCCCGCTTAACATCCTGCCACGACTGGCGCAGAATCTCAACAGTCAGGCCGGGAGCCTGGGCAATCAACGCCTTGTCGCAAGCGTCCATGATAAGTACCATCATCTCGCGGACAATGCCGTCAGTCCATTGTTCAATGTAATGAGCCGGGCCAGCCGTCATCCCATGTTCGCCGGGTATTTCGCGGCAGCCCAGGCGGGCATCTTGCGCAAAGGGAAGCAGCAGTTCCAGCAAACCCAGGAATGCCTCCAGACGCGACCCGGTGAACTGGGTCAATTCAAAGCAATCGTTCCAGCGTCCCTGGATTTCCTCGTCGCCGGCCGTCCAGGAAATGAGATTGCAGGAAGCGCACACGATAGGAACGCCAGTCAGGTTGGATAACTCCAGCAGCCGACGGCGTAGAGAAGGCTGCGTGATACATTCTACCTCATCTATGATAAACAGTTCCACGCCGCACTGCTGGAAGTAGAGGGCCAATAAATGCAGGTGATGCTCTTCGCTGTTGCCCAACGCTGTCGCCCCGCAAGCAAGAAGCAGTCGCTGAAACAACGGTTTGGGCGAGCGGTTGCTGACCGGAGCGTCAATTTTGACCACCGGCACATGGTTGCGCTCCGTCTGTATGGTCGGCAAGTAGTTGACCGCATACCAGTTGAGCAAGCTGCTTTTACCCACCCCGGACAGACCGCCAACCAGGAAGCAGCGCTGTTGTCCCAGGCTGCGATAATGGCGTATCGTTTCCAGTTTATCTATCAGTTCTCGCAGGGTCGGTGTCAACAGGAAGAAGAGATTGTTCAGCCACAGGCGGCGTTCGGCCAAGGTCAGACCGGCATACTGCTGCGCCAGATGACGGCGCAGGGCAGTAAAACCGGCTTGGCGCGCCGCTTCCGGGTCCAGGTAAATGGGTATCTGCGCGACTTTGAAGGCCAACTAACGGCGCAAGCTGGCGATTTGGGTGCCTAGCAGAACCTCGTGGCGGCGGGTAGGATTCAGGTTCATCACGCGCTGCCGCAGGCGTTCATCCTCCTCTTGCCAGGCGGTTATCCAGCTTTGCAATTGGGCCAGGCGGGCGGTTACATCCAGGTTCCGGTCTAGGGTAATGAAGGTGAGGGGTGTGGTTGGTGGGGCAACTATCATGCTCATCATAACACCTCCTGAAAGGTTGCCAAGAGTTGGTCGCGGGCATCTGTCTGGTTGGCAACAGCCGTTTGCCCGGCGGTTCCTGGCGTTGCGGTAGCTTCGTCAACTGTGGTTGTTTTGTCAACAACCTCCTGCTCTTGGCGTGCAGAAACAAGTTGTCAGGCAAAAATTTGAGAAAGAAGATTTTCCAGTTATTTTTGAAGGTCCAACAAACCACAAAACAAAGGAAAATCTTCTCATGAACAATCTTACCGCAATATCTGAAAAACTGGCAGAAGAAATA
>JAJRYT010000183.1 GCA_024275635.1 Chloroflexota bacterium
CTTATGGTTGCCACCCAATCCTGACCCAGAACCAGCCATTGCATCTTGGAAACAGTTCTACCAGCCCATGTATGAACTTCATTCGTTGGAGCGATTATGATGTTGTCAATGTTCAAATGTTAAATCTGTCAGTCAATCAGATTGCCTGGGTGACAACCGGGTTGGTGCTGGCAACTTCGATTACTGGGGCAACGGCCGTTTACCTCCTCGCCGACTATATCCCCTTTATGCAAGCCATGTCCATCACCGGCCGCATCGCCGTTGCTCTGCTGGCCGGGGCTATTTTAGTCGCTCGCTCCCCCTCCTCCGCCATTGCCATTGTCAACGAGCTGCGCGCCAAAGGCCCTTTCACTCAGACCGTCCTCGGCGTCACCGTCATCATGGATGTCGTTGTCATCCTTCTCTTTGCCTTCAACTCCGAGATCGCCGACGCGCTCCTGACCAATCTCCGCGTCAACATCGGCTTCGTGGTTTTATTACTCATCGAAATATCAATATCGCTAACACTTGGTTTCTTGTTGGGCAAATTACTCCAATTCATCCTGTCCCGCCATCTCAACAGCGCCTTCAAAGCCGGGATTGTATTGTTGTCGGGATACGCCATCTTCCTCCTATCCACTGCTTTGCGTCATTACAGCCACGCCAACTGGCCCTTTGAAGTACTTTTGGAGCCGCTTCTAATTTGCATGATCGGCAGCTTCGTCGTCATCAATTGGACTCCCTATCGAGATGAGATGCTCAAAATTCTGCACGATATCGGCCCAGCTATTTATATCGCTTTCTTCACCCTTACCGGCGCGTCATTGGCATTAGATATTTTGGCGCAGACCTGGCCCATCGCCCTGGCGCTGTTCATCATTCGCCTGCTCGCTATCTTCATCGGCTCCTTTGTCGGCGGTGCGATGGCCGGTGAGCCGGTGGGCAACAATGCAATCAGTTGGATGGCGTATGTGACTCAAGCCGGGGTTGGGCTGGGGCTGGCCAAAGAGGTAGCGGTGGAATTCCCTGAATTTGGCGCTGCCTTTGCGACGATCATCATTTCCGTCATCGTTCTCAATCAGATCGTCGGGCCGCCCTTGTTTAAGTGGGTGATAGACCGGGTAGGCGAGGCCCATCCCCGCGGCGAAACGGCCGAATTCGACGGCGTGCGTGATGCCCTTATCTTCGGCGTGGACGACCAGGCGCTGGCCGTTGCCCGCCAGCTCGCGGCCCACAACTGGCAGGTCAAATTGGCCTGCTTAAACGAGGCCAACCTGCCTAAAACAGGCCGCGGTGATGTTCAAATTTGCCCGCTTCCTCAGATAAGCCGGGAAGCGCTGGATCAACTGGATGCCGGGTACACTGACGCGGTTGTTCTCATGTTGACGGATGAGGAGAACTACCAGATTGGCGAGATGTTCTTTGAGAATTATGGCACAGATTCCATTGTGGTGCGCCTAAACGATCGGACTAACTTTGCCCGCTTCCATGAGCTAGGCGCCTTGATTGTTGATCCCGGCACGGCCATTGTCAGCCTGCTGGATCAATTTGTGCGTTCGCCATCGGCGGCATCGCTGCTGTTGGGATTGGAAGAGGGTCAGCAGGTGATAGACGTGGAAGTATGCGCTTCCGATTTGCACGGTATGCCATTGCGCGATTTGCGCCTGCCGCTGGATACGCTCATTTTGTCGGTGCGTCGTAATAATTATGCCATTGTATCGCATGGGTACACGCGCCTGGAACTGGGTGATAAGGTAACGGTTGTCGGCGCGCCGGACAGCCTGGAAGAAGTTATGTTGAAGTTTACGGCGTGAGTAAACGGCCGAACCTGCTATAATTTCTCCAATGTAGCAAATTCACGTCTTACGCTTCACATTTTACGCCCATGCCCTTACTACCCGGTGAAATTCTCAACAAGCGTTACCGCATCCTCAGCCTGTTGGCTGAAGGGACGCGCGGCGCAACGTACCGCGCCTGGGATGTGAAGGCCGCGCAGGATGTGGCGGTGAAAGAGTATCTCGATCCGTCGCCGGAGACGCAGCGCTTGTTCCGGGCGGAAGCGCGCCGCTTGAGCCGGCTGGCGCATCCCCAACTGCCTAAAGTCCTCGACCATTTTGCCCTGGAGGATGCGGGGCAATACTTGGTCAGCCAGTTTGTGGACGGGGTGGATTTGGCGAGTTTGTTGGCGCAGTACGGCCGTTTCCCTTCCGACCTCATCACTGCCTGGCTGCAAGCCATCGAGCCGCCCATCACCTACCTCCACCAACAGAACCAGCTTCACCTCAACATCAAACCGGCCAACATCCGGCTTACCCCATCTGGCGCTCTGTTCTTGGTAGACAGCGGCTTGCCGGGATTAGGCATCCCCGTTGGCAGCAGCGGTTACGCTGCCCCGGAACAACAAGCGCAAGCCGAGGCGACGGCCGTCAGCGACATCTACAGCCTGGGCGCTACCTTGTACACGCTGCTGACCGGTCGAACGCCGCCGGATGGGCTGCGCCGGGAGAGCGGGCTGGCCGAATTAATCCCGGCTCGTGAAGTGAACCCGGATGTAGAGCCGTACCTTTCCCTTGTCGCCGCGCGGGCCATGTCCCTACGGCCCGATTCCCGCTACGAATCGGCGGCCGATTTTGCCAAAGCCTTGAATCGCCCCATCGGGCATACCCCCGCCGCCGTTGCTCCCCGCCGGACGCCGCGTCAGGCGGCTGCGGCGCCGCTCCCCCGCCGCCCCGTCATTCCCCGCCGCCAGATGGAACGGCGCACTACCTGGGCATTGGCGGCCATACTCCTCGTCGTTGTGGCTGTGGCGGCTGTCCTGGCCTTGCTCAATGTGGGCGGCGCGCCGGAAGTGACCGAGGCCGAAGCGACGGCGACATTAGAATCGGCCGTCATCGCCGCGCTGACCGCCCTGGCCCCTACGCCCACGCCGCTGCCCGTCCCTACCGTCCCGCCCACGCCCACGCCGAAACCGTTCATTACTGAAACCGGTTCGCGCATGTTGTACATGCCTGGCGGCGTTTTCCGCATGGGCAACGACGACGGCGAAAATAATGAAAAGCCATCCCAACTGGTGCGGATTGACCCCTATTTCATGGATGAAACCGAAGTGACTAACGCCCAATACGCGCTCTGCGTGACGGCCGGGGCTTGTGGCCCGCCACACAACAATGAAGCGACTGAGTATCCTTTTTACTATGGCAACCCGGCTTTTGACGATTACCCGGTGATTCAAGTGGATTGGTTTGATGCCCAGGCGTTTTGTGAATGGCGCAATGCCCGGCTGCCTTCGGAGGCGGAATGGGAGAAGGCGGCCGGATTTGACCCCGTCCAATCTATCAAGCTGCGCTATCCCTGGGGCGATGCCTTTGACGGCGCGAAGTTGAATTATTGTGATACGGGATGCCGGCGGGATTATGCGGATACGGCCGTCAATGATGGTTATCGGGACACCGCGCCGGTTGGCAGTTATCCGGACGGCCGTTCCCCCATTGGCCTCTACGACATGGCCGGCAACGTCATGGAGTGGGTAGGGGATTGGTATGACTCACGCGCTTATCAAAGCATAACCGACACCAATCCGCGCGGCCCATTAGAAGGGAACGCCAAAGTCGTTCGCGGCGGATCGTGGCTGTCGGATTTTGAGGGGACGGCCGTCACCGCCCGTAGTTCCCGCGAAACGGCCGTTGCCCGCGCCCACATCGGGTTTCGCTGCGCCATGAGCGCACCGTAAACCGCTTGCCAATTATAGAATTCCTCTGCAACATTTTAGTCACTTCTCCCTTTAGTCACTTCTCGCTTGCAGTTTACCGCGTTATGGTATAATGTCGCCATGTTGAACCTGCAGCGGTTACTGATACAACATTTTGTGAAGGAATTAAAAGAGGCGTATCAGCAAACTTATGGCCTGATGGAGCCGGAGTTAGGTAATTTTCTGGAGTGGGCGGGGCGGCTGGCGTTGGAAAACATCGCCAACACCGACATCCTCTACCACAACGTGGAACATACCATCATGGTCACGCTGGTCGGCCAGGCAATTTTGCAGGGCAAACATTTGCGCGAGGGGGGCACTTCACCGCAGGATTGGCTTCAGTTCATGGTGGCGCTTTTATGCCATGACATTGGCTATGTAAAAGGTGTTTGCCGTCAAGACAGGCCAGGCATTTATGCTACCGGCATTGGCGGTGAAACAGTCGCCATCCCCCTGGAAGGCACCGATGCTTCTTTAACCCCTTACCACGTAGACCGCAGCAAATTATTTGTCCGCGAGCGGTTTGGCGGCCAATTACAAAACATGGTAGACATTGATCTGGTCACGTCCTACATCGAAATGACACGCTTCCCCATCCCGAATGGCGATTTTTACAAAGAGACTCGCAGCTATCGCGGGCTGACACGGGCCGCCGATTTTATCGGCCAGCTTGGCGACCCCAATTATCTGCGTAAAATCCCGGCGCTGTATTACGAGTTTGTGGAAACGGGCGCCAATGAAGCCATCGGCTATAAAAGTCCGGGTGATATGCGCCGCAAATTCACCAAGTTTTATTACGGGGTGGTACGGCCGCATATCCAGGATGCGCTGGCCTATTTGCGTGTGACGCAAGAGGGTAAGCAGTGGATCGCTAACCTGAATTCCCACGTTTTTGAAGTCGAAAAAAGTTGAAGAGATGGCAATTATGCCGGTAAACAGAAAAAGCCGCCTGGTCAGGCGGCTTTTTCCATGCTAAAGTAGATTTGTCGCCACGCCCATCAGTCCGAACGGGGGAGGTTTATTTTCGAGGGAGATAAACCCCGCTCGTAGTTAGCCACGTAGTTTACGGAGTGGCGGACTATCGCTTGAAGGGGGGTCTGACTACCAACTATTATACGAGGAGATAAGATGCCAACCACACATACAACCATGACCCCGGCAGTGCGACAAGCGATTCGTTAATGGGTCATTCAGGCGGCCGTCCCCTACCGCCTCCGTCCTAACAAATTGGAAGGTGGGGCATATCCATGAAAGTGGGCCGCTGGATTGGATTCCGGGGTTTGAATTGGATGAGTCCCGCGTTGAGGAGCGAGCCGAATGCCTGCGCCGCACCCAAAGCGCATCGTATCCCGTATTCCGTATTCCGTATCCCGTATCCCGATACGACACGGATAACGGATAACGGATAACGGATTACGGATAACGGATTACGGATAACGGATTACGGATACTGGAGAGAGGACAGAATGATTAAAATTGCCATTCCCGGTTACGGGGATTTGCGGCTGACGCATCTGGTACTGGATTATAACGGCACGCTGGCGATTGACGGCCGTCTCCTCAATGGCGTAGCCGACCGGCTTAAAGCGTTATCCGCCGAACTAGATATTCATGTGATCACGGCCGACACTTTTGGTCGGGCGGCCGTCTCGCTGGACGGGCTGCCTTGTCGTCTGACCATCCTGCCCGCCGGGGAGCAGGCCGCGGCCAAGCAGTCGTTTGTGCGGCAGTTGGGCGCGGCCGGGTGTGTTTGTGTGGGCAACGGCCGTAACGACCGTCTCATGCTCCGCGAAGCCGCCCTGGGTATCGTCGTTTTGCAGGCCGAAGGAACGGCCGTGTCCACCCTGACCGCCGCCGACCTGACTGCTCCCGACATCCAGACCGCGCTCGATCTGCTGACCCATCCCTTGCGCCTGGTAGCTGCCCTGCGTTCCTGACTTCATCTCAAAGTCCCTTAATTGCCCCCAAATTGACACCCCGTTATAATCCATTATGCTTCAATTTCTAGCGCGACGCATACTTTTTATCATCCTGGTTTCGCTGTTCATCGTTTTTTTCGTCTTTCTAGGCATGAGAATGGCGCAAAACTCAGAATTGGCCGAACCGGTTTATAATCTGGCCCGGCCCAGCCAGCTTGCCTGGGAAGAAACCCAATCCTTTCTTTACAACGTCAGCCGCGGCGATTGGGGAACCTACTTTCTGCCCGATACTGGCGCTGTTCCCATCCGTGATTTTCTGCTGGAAACCTACGTCAACAGCCTGGGGCTGCTTCTGACAGCGCTGACCGGAGCAGCCCTCATCGGCCTGACGTTGGGCGGTATTGCTGCCTTAAAAAAGCAAGCCTCTCTCAGCCTGCTGACGTTTACCGTGTTGGGTATTTCCGTCCCCTCTTTTTTCGCCGCCCTGCTTTTCCAGCAGGCAGCCATTCGTTATCAGGATGTGTTTAATAAGCGCTTGGTGAGCATGGCCGGGTTTGGCTGGGATTATGAGCATATGCTGCTGCCGGCGCTTGTGTTAACGGCACGGCCGTTAGCCTACCTCACCCGCACCGCCTACATTGCCCTCACCCACACCATGCAGCAAGATTACATCCGTACCGCCTTTGCCAAAGGACAGCGGCGCTTATGGATCGTCCTGATTCATGCCTCAAAAAACGTCGCCGTGCCCGTGTTAACGGCCGTCGGCGTTTCCCTTCGTTTTTCCCTTAGCAGCTTGCCTGTTGTCGAATTCTTCTTCAACTGGCCTGGCCTGGGCAAACGTCTTATCGAAGCCATCAACAACCGGCAGCCGGAAGCCGTCGCTGCCCTGGCCCTCACCCTGGGACTCACCTTCCTGCTGGTCAATTTACTTCTGGACGTCATGTACCGTTTAATTGATCCCCGTTTGCGGAGTGAAGGGTGAATTGGAGACTAGAGACTGAAGACTGACTAATCTCTAATCTCCAGTCTCTAGTCTCAAAAAAACCATGAGCAAGCTGAAAACCACCCTCAAACTAATTTTCAACCCCCGTTCCCGGCTGGATAAACTCCCCGACTTTGCCGAGTCTATTGCCGAAGGTGAAGCGCCCGGCGGCGCAGTAGGCGGCTTGCGCTGGCGCGATGTGTTCGGCAACATCCCCTTGATGCTGGGCATTTTCATCGTTCTTGGCCTGTTTGCCCTCGTATTGTTCGGTCCCGTTTGGGCGCCCCAAAACCCCTACCTGGCCGGGCAGCACATTGTCCCGCACATGGATTGGGAAACCCGCGAATTCATCCGTCCGCCGCTGGAACCATCGCCCGAATATCCGTTGGGAACTGACCAGTGGGGCGCCGACATTCTCAGTATGCTCATGCACGGCGCACGCAACACCCTGGTCGCCAGCG
This sequence comes from Chloroflexota bacterium, assembly GCA_024275635.1. Classification (GTDB taxonomy): domain Bacteria; phylum Chloroflexota; class Anaerolineae; order Promineifilales; family Promineifilaceae; genus JACKCC01. Next base: position 7,090 of record JAJRYT010000183.1, read on the forward strand.
CCTTTATCACGATGGTGCGCGTTTTGCTGGGGCTGTCGCTGGGGGCAATCGCCGGCTGGAACGAGGGCCGTCCTTCCGACCGGCTTATCATGGGTCTCATCAGCGCCATCGCCTCCCTGCCCCTGCTCATCAGCGCCATCATTTTGATTTATGCCCTGGACATCCGGCGCGGGCTGCTCGTTTTCATCATCGCTATGTCGGTCATCGGCTGGACGGAAATTGCCCAGTATATCCGCAGTGAATTTCTGGTGCTGCGTAAAATGCCTTACATCGAAGGGGCGCGGGCTACCGGCTTGAACGGCCTGCAAATCGCTGTGCGCCATGTTTTGCCCAACGTGCTGCCGCAGTTGTTGGTTATCACCTTCTTGGAAATGGGCGCCGTGCTCATGCTGCTGGGCGAACTCAGTTTTGTCGGTGTTTACATCGGCGGGGGCAGCCGCATTGATTTGACAGAACCGTTTGAACCGGTACGCATCGTTACCCTGGCGACGGTGCCGGAATGGGGCGCGATGATTGCCGAGGGGTTCCGCTGGCTGCGCTCTAAACCGTTTATTGTTTTCCCGCCGGCCGTGGCCTTTTTCATTTCTGTGCTGGGGTTTAACGCCTTGGGGGAAGGACTGCGCCGTCTCATCGAGAAACGGATGGTCAGCACCGCTTTTTTGCTGCGCAAACGGATGTTGGCAGCGATAGGGGCGCTGACGCTGGCGACAATTTTTATCATGAACAATACTGGGGCCGCGCCCTGGTTTGCCAGAGTGGCTCAGGCTTATGACGGCGCACAGGTGTATGAGCATGTTGCGGCATTAACGACGCTGGACGGCCGTGGCCTGGGTCAACCGGGCGCTGCCGCCGCCGCGGATTACATCACAGCCAAATTTGAAGCGTATGGACTGGAACCGGGCTGGCGCAATAACAGTTACATCTACCCGGTGGCAACGCAGGTGGTACGGCCGTCAACCCAGCCAGAATTGGTCTTACTCGCTGCCGACGGCCGTTCTGCCCAATCATTCCGCCACCAGCTTGATTTTGGTTATATGATCGAAGGGCATGGCTGCAGCGGAACGGCCTAAGCGCCGCTGACACTGGTCGGGTTCCAACCGGATGGCATATTTGACTTGCAATCTTACATCGGGCTGGATTTGCGCGGCCGGATTGTCCTGCTGGTGGATGGCAATGCCCCGCCTGATTTTCCTACTGAAGCGATGCTGCGCGGCGCGCTGGGCGTGCTGTGGGTGGCCGGCGACGGCCGTGACGACATCGCCTCGCAAATCCAATTTGCTAACCCACAGCAGGCTTATTTGACCGCGCCCACGCTGCCGGTGTTCAGGATACGGCCGTCTACCGCCGCCGCCCTCCTGCCCCCCAATGTCACCCTGACCGGACTATTTGCCGACGGCCTGGCGCACACAAGAGAAAATGGCTGGTTCACCCGCGACCTGGAAACGGCCGTGCGTATGTCTGTAACCCTGGGCCAGCCGGAAGCCGTCGAAATTCCCAACATCATTGGCTACGTACCTGGAACCGACCTGGAACTAGGCAACGAAATGGTCGTCCTCTTCGTCCGCTACGACGGATTAGGCATAGACCCCGATGGCGTCGTCTATCCCGGCGCCAACCACAACGCCGCCGGTACGGCCGTCCTGTTAGAACTGGCCCGGTTGTGGCAGGAACAGGGGTTGGAAGCCCGCCGCACCATCATGTTCGTCGCCTGGAGCGGGGCGCAGCAAGATGATGGCAGCGCCCGCCGCTGGCTGGAAAACGACTTCAACTTCCGCCACGTCCGCACCCAGGGAACCCGCTCCAACGTTGGCCCTTCCATCCTCATCCAACTCGATTATGTCGGCGCTGGCGGGGATGATCTGCTCATCCACCCCCAATCTAGCCGGCAAATAGCCGGGTTAATGGTGGAAAAAGGGCAGGAATTTGACCTTTCGGTCCTGCAAAAGGCAGATACGGCCGAATTTGGCGGCGACATGATAACCAGAAGAATCCCCCTGTGGACAACCCTCAAATGGGACGGGCCGGTCATTCCCCCGGACGAGGATGTGTTGGAGAATATCAGCCCGGAGAAATTGCAATCCTTCGGCCAGATGCTGGCGCTGGCGCTGACACAGTTGGCGCGGGAGACGAATTATTAAGAAGGCGTTCGTTAATAACTTCACGGTTTGATGGGGGACTAGAGATTAGAGATTAACCAGTCTCCAATCTCCAATCTCGTAAAACCACAAGTTATTTCTGAACGCTTAGTACTACAACGAGACTTCGGCCATCGCCACCGATTGAAATCGGTGTCTAGCAATAGAAAGTATGTTGAAACATACTCAAGAGGCACATTCTTAACATGTTTCAACATGTTTCCCGATGTCAGACGGTGATTTCAATCACTTCGGCCATCTTCGGCCATCGCTTCGGCCATCGCCACCGATTGAAATCGGTGTCTAGCAATAGAAAGTATGTTAAAACATACTCAAGAGGCACATTCTTAACATGTTTCAACATGTTTCCCGATGTCAGACGGTGATTTCAATCACCGGCGCAGGTGGATAGCCAACATTATGTCAAAATCTCGTTGTAGTATTAGGAATGGGGATTAAATAATTCCAAGAACTTTGATTTGTCATACCTGCGAAGGCAGGTATCCATCCTCTGTAGGATTATGGATTCCCGCCTACGCGGGAATGACAACTTTCTGGTTTAATAAAATCCTCGTTCCCTACTAAGTTTTTGGCTTGGCGTCTCCCCCCGCGCGGGGCAATTTTGAATATGAAAGAACAACCGTTATCTAAAACCGCCGCCCCCATTTCCGCCGCTGAACGCATCCAGTTTGTGGATATTTTGCGCGGCTTTGCCCTCTTTGGCGTCTTGTTGATGAACATCGGCGGGTTTAGCGGCCGCGAGTCATTGGCGCAGTATGTGGGTGTGATTGATCGCGCCGTGATTTTGGCGGGCGCGTTCCTGGCGCAGGCCAAATTTTATACCCTATTTTCCCTTCTGTTTGGCTGGGGGATGGCCTTCCAAATGCTGCGGGCGGCGCGGCGCAACGGCCGTTTCCTGCCCACCTACCTGCGCCGTATCTTCATCCTGCTCCTCATCGGCGTCGCTCACGGCGTTTTCCTCTGGTTCGGCGACATTTTGACCATCTATGCCATCCTGGGCCTGCTACTGCTCTTCTTCCGCCGCCGCTCCGACCGCTTTGTTCTGGGAACGGCCGTCCTCCTCCTCCTGCTCAACCTCCTCTGGTACCTACCCACTGAATCCGTCGCCAATCTGCGCCAGCGCTACCAGGAAATAACCCAGTTCATGCACTGGGCGACCTACCCGGCCACTGCCTACGCCAACGGCAGCTACCGCGACATCATCTTGCGCCAGACACAAGATTTCGTGCGCGGGCTTTCCGGCGTCCCCTATTGGTTCGGCAGCGTCTTCTCCATGTTCCTGCTCGGCCTGCTCATCGGCCGCCGCCGTATTTTTGAGAACGTAGAAGCCTACCTGCCCCGTTTACGCCGGGTCATGTGGGGCGGTCTGGTCATCGGCGTCATTGGCAACGGGTTATTCACCATCACCGTGCGCTGGCCCAACGGCGGCGGCTGGCTCGATTGGCTGCCCGCCAATTACCACCAATTCGTGGGCACAGGCGGGCGGCTCATCGGCGCGCCGGCGCTCATGCTCTTTTACCTCACAGCCCTTATTTTGCTGACCCAACGCGCCGATTGGCGGGGGCGGCTGGCCCCGCTGGCGTCCCTGGGCCGCATGGCCCTCACCAATTACCTGGGCCAATCTCTCATCTGTTCGCTCATTTTCTACAATACCGGCCTGGGTTTGTACGGCCAACTGGGGCCGTCATTTGACCTGATCCTGGTCAGCCTCATCTACCTGGCGCAGATTCGTTTTAGCGGCTGGTGGCTGGCCCGCTACCAATTTGGCCCCATGGAATGGGTCTGGCGGTCACTGACATACGGCCGTCGCCAACCCTTGCGCCGCGGCGAGACATTGGCCGAGGTACGGCCGTTTTCCTGGCGGCAGCGGGCCGGATTGGCGGGTCTGGTTTTGCTGTTAGTCGGCTGGTTCGGCTGGCGCAGCCTGCGCCCCGATGAAAATATGGCCGGCTTGATCGCGGCGGCGGTAAGCGATGAAGCGCGGCCCACCCCCACGCCCATCGTGCCCGTGCTGCCGCCCCCGCCGACGGTCGTACCCACAGCCGCCCCCGCCATCGCGCTGCCGGCCATACAGCCGGTGGTTTTCAACCCTGGCGCCATCGTCGCCAATGGGGATTGGGGCGCGTTGGCCGGCTCTTTTGATGTGAACGCAGCCCTGGGAACAATTAAAACATTGAGTGGGCCGCCGTATAACGGCCGTTCCGCCGGAACCCCAGGCGGGCAGGCCGCGGGCAATTTCATTGCCGGCCAATTCGCCCAACTCGGTTTACAACCGGCCGGAGAAGTCGGATACTTCCAACCCTTCCCCATCCACCAGACCCAACTGGACGGCCGTCCCCGTCTCATCGTGCAAACGGCCGACGGCGCACTTCTCGGCGATTATCGCTTGTACCAGGATTTCGCTCCCGCCGTGCGCGTTTACATGGGCGCCGGCGCAGCCGAGGGGGATGTGGTCTGGGCCAACAACTGCGCCCCTGATGATTTTGACGGTCTGGACGCAGTGGGCAAAGTGGTCTTGTGCCGGGGCGACTGGCCGCGCGTGGAATACGGCCGTAACGTTCTGGAACATGGCGGCGCGGCCCTGCTACTCCTGGGCGGGCCAGAAAGCGCCCCACTTGATTTCACCCCGGTTTACGGCGATGTCTGGCTGCCAGACGCGCTGGCCCTGCCCACCTTTCGCATCTCTGCGGCCGTCGCCGCCGACTTGCTGGCCGGCAGCGGCGAAAGTGTCGCCGATTTAACCCTCAACTTTGCTTCCTTCCCGCTGGACACCCGCGCCCGGCTGGAAGTTGATACGGCCGTTTGCCCGGACTGCACGGCGCAAAACGTATTAGGCGTTTTACCTGGCCGCGACCCGGACTACGCCGATGAAGTAATCATCATCGGCGGCCATTACGACCACTTGGGTCAATCGCCGGAGGGCACAACCTGGGGCGGGGCCAACGACAACGCCTCCGGCATCGCCGCTGTGTTGGAAATCGCTCGCTCCTGGCAGGCAGCGGGGTATGTTCCCCGCCGCACCGTCCTTTTTGCTGCCTGGGACGCCGAGGAATTGGGCTTGCTTGGCTCCCGCCACTACGTCGAACAGCCGCGTTACCCGTTAAGTCAAACTGTTGGCGTCATTAACCTGGACATGGTGGGCGGCGGCGAGGACACGCTTTACATTGACGGTGATGGCATGCAGGAGCAAATGACGGCGGTAGCCGCCAGCCTGGGCATCACGACGACGCTTTCCAATATCGGCCGCAGTGACCACGCACCCTTTTTGCAAGCCGGCGTACCGGCCAACATGCTTATTTGGTTTGGCGGCGAGGATGCGGTCCCTTCCTACCACCGCCCCAGCGATACGCTGGCAGTGATTGAGCCGGAGAAGCTGGCGGCAATTGGAGAAATTGCCGGGTTGGCGGCGCTGAATCTGGCTGAAGCTGGGCCGCAGTTGGACGATTTATTGGCGCGGCGGGCAGCGGCCATCTTGCAAAACGATCTGGCGGCGTTTTTGGAAACATCACGCCCGGCGCAGCGGCCTGGCGACCAGGTCTGGTTTGCCGATGTTGCCGCTTTGTCGCCCATTTCGGCGACGATGACGGCCGCTAATATCCGCTTGTTGGGGGATACGGCCGTTGCCGCCGCCCAACTTCATCTCACTTATCTGGAAACGGTGGATGGCCGCCCCATCACCCGCACGCTGTCTGTCCCCCTACCGGCGCGGTTTGAGTCGGGCGCGGCCGGCTGGCAATGGGCGGGGGTAGATTTGGCAGCGGCCAACCTCCCGGAGGTTCCGAACCTCCGGGAAGTTGGCGAGTACACGGCTGCTGCCGCCCTGCTCGGCCTGCCCGTCAACCCGGCGGCGCGGTTGATTTTTTACCCCACTGCCGATGCGCTGCGGGCGGACACGGCGCTCTCTTTGCCGCCGGGGACAAACAGTTGGGTAGGGCCGGGCCTGGTCAAGCTGGTCTACTCCGGGCCGATTACAAGCAATAAGCAGCTGCCAACCGCGCTGTCCCAACTACTGTTGGCCGAGGCGGGGGTGACGGAGACGGCCGTTCCCTGGTTGTGGCATGGGCTGGCGCCCGTCATCGCCGCCGAATCCGATCTGGCCGCTGTTCAGCGCCAACATTTGCCCGTCCTGGCCGCAGCATTGGCAGCGGATGAGTTTGTCGGTAACCTGTCAACCGACTGGGCGGCGGTGGATTATTTGCGACGGCAGTTGGGCTGGGAAGGATTGGGCCAATTCATCGTTGATGTGGGGCAGAACGGGCCGGAGGCGGCGTTGCAATCGGCGCTGGGGATGAATGCAGCGCAATTTACGGCGGCGTGGCGGGATGATTGGCGGACTGGATTGGCGGCGGCAAATACGGCCGTTGACCGCGCTCTCGCCGCCCGCACCGACGCCGTTTTTACCAACAATCGCGCCGCCTTCTTAGAGACGGTAGACGAGTCGGCTTCACTCATTTTGGGTGAGGAAGATGATTGGTATGATGGTTTGGGGGATAAACCACCTATCAGTTATTCATTGACGTGGGAACTGCTGGCCTTGTATGAAGACGGCCGTCTCCTGGCTAACGTCACCCAGGTTTATGAGCTGGATAGCGGGCGGGGTGGAACCACCCAGCGCGAAATCCTCTTTACCCCCGGTGCAAACGGTCTGCGCTGGGCTGGGCCGCCATCAGAAATGCTTGTGGGCGATTACGTAACAGTGTTGTATCCGCCGGGCCAGAGTGAAGCCGCCCAACAATTCCTCGCTCAAGCCGACGACCTGGCGACCCAACTACCCGACTACCTGACTACGCAGCTTCCCGACCGTCTCGTTATCCGACTGCCTGATGACTCTCCGGTGGCGTTGTTGTTGGCGCGGCGGCAGTTGGCTGCATTGGGGGTGACGGATCCCTGGCTGCTGGAGGGAACGGCCGTTTACCTGGCCTCCCGCCTGGACGAACAAATCGAGCAAAATATGGCCGCGCATTTGCATAACCTGTGGCTGGGGGTGAGTCACGGCCGTATCGGCAGCGTCAGCGAAATCCCGGCTATCCTGCAATCGAATGATGACAACGGGCAAATTCTGGCGGCGGTCCAGGCGTGGGATACCATCCGTTATCTGGCCCAAACGCAGGGGCAAGACGCTTTGCTGGCTTTGCTGCAAGCACAGGCGCAAGCACAGGATGTGGAAGCGGCGCTGCAGAACAGTATCGGCCAATCGCTGGCTGAGTTTGAGGCGGCCTGGGCGGATTCGTTGGGACGCGGCCACGCCCGGCCGGAATGGGTGGAGATCGCCGCCAATTTTGATGCGGCCCTAGCGACCCGGCATCTTGAGGCTTTGAGCGCCCTGGAACTGGCGGGCCGGCAGGCGGGGTCGCCGGGGGCGGAGATGGCGGCGGCTTATATCGCCGACCAGTTTGCCGCCTATGGCCTGGAGCCGGTTCCCATTGGGATGACGGTTATCAGCAACACCGAATTGTTGACGGCCACGGCCGTGCCTGAATTGAGTTATTTCCAACCATTCACCATTGAATACGCGGCGTTAACGGCCGTGCCTACTTTGGAGATTGGGGGGGATGCGGCCGGGCGTGGTGTGGCCGAAGAATTGGTGTACCGGCGCGATTTTTTGGCCTTGCTCAACGAAATACCCGGCGGCGGTTTTGCCGAGGGCCAACTGGTATTTGTCCAGGACGGCGCGTACACGGGGATGGATTTGAGCGGCAAAATTGTCATTCGCCTGTCGCCCGCGGCCGCGGCTGTGGAATTGGCGGCAGCGAGGGAACATGGGGCGGCCGGTCTCATCCTGGTGGGCGATTCCGATTATGAGAAGGATTTTCAGATGAAACGGCCGCTGCCGGTGGCATTCGACCAGGCAGAAATCATCCCCACGCTGCTGCTGACACAAATTGGACTGGATCGGCTGCTGGAACTCGTTGGCATGACCCGCGCCGATTTGAATAACCTGCCTTTAGCGCTGCCATTGGGTTTGTCAGTACAAATGGACGTACCCTTAAGCCAGCCGAAAGTCGTGGAAACCGCCAATGTTCTTGGCTACCTGCCCGGCAGCGATCCTGATTTGCAGGATGAAGTCATCATCCTAGGGGCGCATTACGACCATGTAGGCGATGATCCCGGTGGTTTGGCCTATTCTGGCGCTAATGATAATGCCAGCGGCGTGGCTGCGCTGCTGGAGATGGCGCGATTATGGCAGACTGCCGGTTACCGCCCGGCGCGCACTATCCTTTTTGCTGCCTGGGGCGCGCAAGAGCCGGGCGAGATTGGCTCCAATTATTATGTGGCTCATCCAACGCTGCCTTTGACAAACACAGTGGGGGTAGTTATTTTGGATGCGGTGGGCGGCGGCAATGGACACCGTTTAATGGCGCAGGGTAATTGGGAGCGGGAAGGATTGCTGCTGTTTGCCGGGGAGGCGGCGGATTTGGCGTTGGACGGCCGTTTACGCACCAGCATTCCCGCCGACCAAAGCGACGACGTTCCCTTCCGCGCCGCCGGCCTGCCCACGATACTCTTCACCTGGACTGACGCCAGCGAAGCGAACTGGCCCGACTCTCTCGCTGACGAGATTGACCCGGATGATTTGGCGGTAAGCGGCCGTATGATTACGCTGGCTGTCATGTTGAGCGCCAGATAAACGGGTTGGAAGCTTTGGTAAGGAATGGGAATTAAATAACCTACGTAACTGAGACTGGAGATTAGAGACTGGAGACTCGGTAAATCTAAAATCTGCCGCGAATCGCACAAATTTCACGAATTAAGGATTCAATCAAAAATAACTTTCCCGCTAATTCCTGAAGAACCCAAATTTTTTAGATGAGATGGTGTTCGTGGGCGTAGAGGGCGGCCTGGGTGCGGTCGCGGAGGCCCAGGGCGCTGAGGATGCTGGAGACGTGGTTTTTGACGGTGCCTTCGCTGACGACGAGTTTATCGGCGATTTCCCGGTTGGTGGCGCCGGTGGCGATGAGGCGGAGGACTTCCAGTTCACGGCCGGTTAGATCGTGTTCAATGGGGGATACGGCCGTTTCCTTTTCCCTCTCCCGTCCCCCTTTTTGTAACGCCCCAACTAACTTACCCGCCACCGAGGGATCAAGCTGGTAGATGCCGGCATGTGTCAGCCGCACTGCCTGAGCCAAGTCGGCCGCCGGAATATCCTTGAGCAGGTAGCCGCTGGCTCCCGCCTGCAATGATTTAACAATATATTCCTCATCGTCAAAGGTGGTGAGCATTAAAACCTGGCAGTCAGGCAGCTTCTGCCGGATTTGGATGGTTGCTGTTACCCCGTCCATGATCGGCATACGCACATCCATCAAGATAACGTCGGGACAGAGTTCCTGGGCCAGGGTGATGGCTTGTTGGCCGTCAACGGCCGTTCCCACCACTGTCACCCCCTCTTGAATCTCTAACAACGAGGCAATTCCCTCACGAACGAGGCGTTGGTCGTCTACAATCAGGACAGTCGTATTGTTCATACTGTTAAAAATGATTGATGATTAATGATTGATGATTGATGATTGATGATTGAAGATGGCGCCTGTTTGTTTAATCATTAATCTTCAATTTTCCATTTTCAATCTTCTTTCAATCCGTTTGGGCACCGTCACAAACAGCCGTGTGCCTTCCTTAGCGTTGCTTGTCAGTTTCATTTCGCCCTGCACCAGTTCCAGCCGTTCCCGGATGCCTTGCAGGCCAAAGGTGTCGTGCGGCGCGGCCATCCAACCGGCAATCATTTCTGTGTCGAAGCCCTGGCCGTCGTCGCGCAGGCAGAGACTGGCTTTTTGTTCGCCCAATTGTACCTCAACAATGACCTGATGGGCCTGGGCGTGTTTTTGAATGTTGGTCAGCCCTTCCTGGGCGGCGCGGTAAAGGGCCATAAGGGCGGGCCGGGCATAGCCGGTTTCACTGCCGGCGATGTGGAGGCTAATGGAGAAACGGTCGTCGCCCAACCCATCTACTAATTCTTGCAGCGACTTGGCTAAAGAGAAGCGATCCTCCTGCTTATTCCGCAACATGCCAACGGAGCGGCGCACGTCTTGTAACGCTTCGCCGGCCGCCAGTTTGGCGTCGCGGATGGCCTGTTCGGCCTCTTGGGGGCTGCGGTTGCGGTAGGCGAGGGCTTTTTCCAGTTGGATGTTTACGGCCGTTAAATAATGCCCCAAACTGTCGTGAATATCCCGCGCCAGCCGGTTACGTTCCTCGGTGGTCGCCAGTTCGGCTACCTGCTCGGCATAAACCTGTAACCGGCGGTTAGACGCTTCCAAATCGGCCAGCAGCCGCTCCATCTCCCGGTTATTGGCTTCATCCCGGTAGATAACCCGCGCCATCATCTGCATAAAAATCATAACAACAATGAAGATGAGTAAATTCGACATGATATCCACGTTGGCGTACCAGGCGCTGTCCAACAGCCACAATTTGCCGATGAAAACGCCCAGATAAAACAGGCTTAACAGGTTGCTGGCCCTGGGACCGAGTGAAAAGTAGGCGGTGAAGGGAATGACGGGGTAAAGGAAACCGGAGAAACTGGAGCAATCGAGCAAGGCAACCGACTCTAACAAAACCATGCGCGTGACTAATAGGGCTAATCCGGCTCCACGCGGCGGGCGCGATTCGTAGTGGTTGTGTTCAAAGCGCTCAATTCCCAGCAAGAAGATGAGGATGGCAATGAGGGTGGTTGTGTTACTGAATAAGAATCGGTTGTCGCATTGGCTGATGAGATTGAAGTAGATAACGGCCGTAATAATGCCGATGTACATCAGCGTAAATGCCAGCCGGAAATAATTTGGCGGTGTTTCGGGGGGCGATGACCATTGATTGCGTTCTGTTTGGTCCATTTTATGCTGTTTTTCGCTCAGTGAGAAAACATTCAGAAAAAACGTCCCAGTTTGGAGGTTGGGAGATTTAGAGATTAGCCATACCCGCATTATAGATCGCTTTGCCCACTGCGCCCATTATCACTCTCTCCAAAGGGTGCAGTAAAAATGTGTTAGGTACGTCCCTGCATTTTAGTGCGTTCCTCTCCGAAATGCTGTAATGCTGCGTAATCGTTTACCTTCCCGGAGGCTGAGATGGGCTAAATTCCACCTGCTCGCAAGCCTCTGGGGGGATTCGTCGGGGGGCGTGGACGGTTACGTCCGAAGTGGATCAGCGTGATATAATAACGGCCGTGACACATTAAGTAAAAACAACGACACAACGTATCATTGAAGATAACATTCTGAAAAGGGAAGTAAAATCCATGACAAAGCGACTTGTAATCATTGTTCTGGTGAGTTTGGTTTTAGCGGTTAGCGGCTGCAATAGTGATGTGGAGCCGACGCCAACGGCCGTTCCCACCCCCACTCTCACCCTCCCCCCCACCGCGACTACAGAAACCGAAGACACCCCGCCAGACTCTGCTATCCCCAGCGACATCCTCATCAGCGAGGTGTTACTGGGCGTACCCGGTAACAATCAGCAGGAATTTATCGAGCTTTACAACACCCGGGAAGAGGCGCTCAACCTGGAAGGCTGGACGCTGATCTACCGCCTTAAAGATGACCAGGACGAACAACTTGTTATCGCCTGGGAAACGGGCAATGAAATCCCCGGACTGGGCCATTACCTGCTGGCAAAAGAAGGGCAGGCGGTGGGCGCAATACCTGACGCTGTCTTTTCCCTTAGTTTGTCTGAGCGCAAGGGCGGTTTGCTGCTGCGCGCCCCCGGGGGGGATGTGATTGACCGGGTCGGGTGGGGAGATGACGCGCCCCAGGGATATTTTGCCGGTTCCCCGGCAACGGCCGTTAGAGACGGCGGCAGTCTGGAACGCTTACCCGGCGGCGCGGACGGCAATCAAACCAATCATGGCGACAATGCGGCCGATTTCATCATCAACGCCGCTCCCAACCCACAAAACAGCGGCAGTCCCATGACCCCCTTCCCGCCGGACACTTTGGCCATCCGCCTGGAAACGCCGGATACCGTCGCCCCATCGCAGACATTTGATTACCAACTAATCATTGAGAACCTGGCCAGCGTAGCCGCCGCCAATGTGCGCGTTTCCGTGCCGGTGCCTGATAGTTTCACCGTATTGGATATGCCGGCGGGGGCAGTGAGGGAGGCCGGTCGCGTCCAATGGACGATCCCCCAAATCGGGCTGGGCGAAAGCGCCGCCGCTGCCGTTACCCTGGAAAGCCCCGCCGCCTACGTGGACACCCTGGTGCGCGACTATTACGCCGAAGCCGATGGTCTGGTGAGGGCTTACGGCCCCTTGCGCTTGCAGACAATGGCTGGCGGTTCCGTCCCCATCGCCGCCGCCCGCGAGCTGCCCAGCGGTATCATCACCGTCGAAGGCGTCGCCACCATGTACACCGGTGGCTTTTACGCCGGGAGTACGGGAACCAAGTTTTACATCGAAGATGAAACTGGCGGCGTCCAGGTTTATGTTCCCGACGGTATTGATGATGTGCATATCAACCTGGGCGACCGGGTGCGTGTGACTGGTCAGCTTGAACTGTATCGCAACTCTCTCGAACTCATCCCCAACGATTACAAGACCGATATCGAAATCGTCGCCACCGGCGGCGAACCGCCCGCGCCGCTGCCTATCACTGTCAAGACGAACCAGACGGATGATGCGGTTTTGGGCCGGTTGACGGTTTTGGAGGGAACGGCCGTTCGCATCGAAGAGTTCACCTATTCCTACGAAATGGATATCATAGACGACCAGGGCGACACTGTCCTGCTTTACATTGATAAGTTGACCAACATGTCCACCGAGCCGTTTGACGTGGGTAAGCGATACCGCGTCACCGGCATTAGCGAATTTTACAGCGGCAAACGCCAGCTTTATCCCCGCATCCAGGCCGACATTGCCGAGGTTTTCCTGCCGGTGTTGCTGCTGGAAATGGGCGCGCCCAATAACATTGCGGCCGGGGAGACGATGACGGTGACGATTACGGCCGTTAATCACACCGCCGCTCCCCTCGCCAACCTGCAAATCCTCGCCAACCCGCCGCAGGGCGCATCCCTGGCCGAAATCCTAAATGATGGCGTCCTGGAAAGCGGCACAATCTTCTGGAATATTGCCGAATTAGCCGGTGACGGCGGCAGCGTTACCGTCAGCTACCGCGTCATGGCCGATGCGGCTGGAGACGGCCAGATTATCCTGGCCCCGGCCAGCGCCAGCGCCGACGAATGGCCGGCCCCGGTGGAAACCAACGCCTTCCTGACCTTTATCGGCGAAGGTGTGCCCATTTGGGCGATTCAGGGTGAAGGGCCGACTTCACCTTATGTACGCAGCGAGGCGGTAACAAGCGGGGTGGTAACGGCCGTCTTCCCCGAACTGAGCGGCTTTTGGCTGCAAGATTTAGAACCGGACGGCAATCCGGCCACCTCCGATGGCCTGTTTGTCCTGGCCGCCAACGGCGTAGACATTCCGGTGATGGCGGGCGATCAGGCGCTGGTAAACGGCGGTGTACGCGAACTGTCTGGCGAGACCACGCTCTATGTTGCCGCGCCGGAAGCGATGACGATTCTCGGCACGGCCGAACTGCCCCCGCCCATCGCCTACGACCCACCCCAGGATGTGGCCGAAGCGCTGGTTTACCTGGAATCGCTGGAAGGGATGCTCGTCGCTGTCACCGAACCAGCCCTTGTCACCGCGCCCACAACGAAATATGGCGAAACGGTTTTGGTTTATGAAAAATGGGGCGTGGATACCGTCCGCCGCACGGACGAAGTCGGCTTCCTCATCTTTACCGACGATGGTTCCTCAGCCACCCATCTCGACCAATCAACCATGCCCTACGCCCTCGCCCGCGGCGACAGGGTGACGAACCTAGTTGGCCCCCTGGCGTTTACGTTTGACAATTACAAGATTGAGCCGGTTGAACTGCCGGAGATGGCGCAGGCGGAACGGCCGTTACCCACCCTCTCCGAAGCCGGCCCCAACCAGTTCAGCATCGCTACCTTCAACGCCGAAAACTTCTTCGACAACCGCGATCCCAACCCATCCAGCCCGCCCAGGCCCTCCAAAGGCGAATACCAGCTCAAGCTCACCAAAGCCGCCGCCGCCATCGTCAACATGGGCGCGCCCACTATCGTTGGGCTGCAAGAAGTGGAGAACATCGGCGTTCTGGAACAACTGGCCGCGCAAGAACAACTGGCCGCCTACAACTACACGCCCTTCCTCATCGAAGGCACCGATTCACGCGGGATTGATGTGGGCTACCTGGTGCGCGGCGACCAGGCCACAGTGGAAAGCGCCGAGGCTTACCCCGCGCCCGAAGGACTCACCAGCCGCCCGCCGCTTGTCATCAAAGTAACGGTTCACCTGGACAGCGGCGACCAGACGGTTTACGTCCTCAACAACCATTTCTCCTCCCTCGCCGGTGGGGAAGCGGCGACTGAACCGCGCCGCACGGCCCAAGCCGCCTGGAATGTGACCGTCATGGAACAAATTCAGGAAACAGACCCGGCGGCCCAGTTTGTCGTCCTGGGTGATTTGAACTCATTCTGGCGCACGCTGCCCCTGGACACGTTAGAAGAGGCCGGTTTGCGCCACGTCTACAACTGGTTTGGCGACGATGCTTTGCCCTACACTTACATCTTCCAGGGCCGGACGCAGACGCTGGATCACATCCTGGTTTCAGACACGCTTTTCAATCATCTGGCGGCGGTGCAGGCGCTGCACATTGACGCTGATTATCCACTGCCCACCCCGGACGATCCCACCGCCCGCCGTGTCTCTGATCATGATCCATTGATAGCCGTCTTTTCGTTTGAATAACTGGAGTCTCGCGCTTTTCGGAGTTGAGGCTTTAGCCGGTTGTTTGTCTGACCGGCTAAAGCCGCGACTCTTGATGGATGAATCAGGGACAGACAACCCATTCCAACGTGTTTTTTCCATAGGTAGGGCCATAATCTAAGGGAAATGGCGAATAGCTCCACAGGGTGTTGCCGGCTGTGTCCACTATTTCCAGATCGATCCCTTTACTAACCAGTGGCGTGACGATCTGCGTGAAGGCGAATAATTGACTATCTGGCGACCAATACGGGTCGCCCAGCCCGGATAGGCCGTTGCGAACAACAACCGACTCCCGATTGTCGGGATACGCTACCACGACAACCTCTTCGCTTCCTCCATCGAGTTTGATAACGGCCGTTTCTCCATTTGGCGACCAAAACTCGGCCGCGGTTGCCCGATATGTGTATTCAATTTCTGATTGGTAGAAGAGACGGCCGTCGCTAGAATAGCTGGAAACCCCCATTGTGTTATCTTGTCTCATCCACCAGACGGTAATTGTGTCGCTTTTTTCATTAAAAATGACGTTGCGAACTTGTTTTAGATTATCTTGCAGCAGTTGGCGCTGACCGGTTTCGACATCTGCCAGTTCAATCTGCCAGCCTTGATTCCGCCAGATAGCGTAAACAAGGTGGCGATCATCATTGAATAATGTCAACTGCTCGGCTGAAAGGGCGTCATCTACCAGGATTTTTTCGGAACCGCTATCTATATCTATTGACTTTATCCATACCTCTGACCCATCCTGATGAACAAGAAATGCCTTGCTGTAGTTTGCTGAGAAGATGGGAGGAAGTAAGCTTTCGCCGCTGGATAGTAACGGCCGTGCTAAGCCGCTTTCAGAATCGTAAAGCATAGGTAGATAGGTGTCATTCACAGGTAGATATTTTACATAAAAAAGCGTATGACCATTTGGCAGCCAATGTATCCATGGGGTAACGGTGGCTAGGTTCAACCAGGTATCTTTGTCGGCAATTGTATCTTCAAACATTTGTCCGTTGGAATTGATAACGGTTAATTTCTCGTTATACACATCATCATAGCCCAAAAAAGCCAGGGCATTACCGTCGGGCGACCATATTGAATGAATGGCAGTAGTTAATAAGTTGGTGGGAAAACGTAAAAATTCTGTCCCGTCAGCGCTTAACAGCACGTATTTATTGCCAATTTGGCCTGCCAGCCAATTTGCCCCTGGCGACCAGCCGACAACACGGCTCCAATCAATCATGGCAGACTTGAAAGATTGTCGGTTTTCCTGTACCGACCAGATGTTCAACTCTTCAGATTGATCTGTCCTTACGGCTATCCAGGCAAAATAAGCGCCATTAAATGACCAGCCGATGCCCTTAAAAATATGTATCGGAGGGCTATCCGCAATCGAAATAAGTGGAACATGGGTGTCCGGTGATTGAATGACAACCCGCTCGTTGTCATATCCGTTATATTCTGGTTCACGGCTGATCCAGGCCAGATATTGACTGTCTGGAGACCAGGCAACGAAGCTTGCACCATGATCTTCGGGCGTGAGTAATGTAAGTTGACGACCGTCGGTTAAAGCCAACCAAAGCGGCTGCCCGCCCCCGCGCCCATAACCACCACCCAAGGCGACGTACCTGCTGTCCGGAGACCAGTGAAAAGTGTATGGTGATAAAATGCCAATATCGGTCGCGGCAATCGGGAGTGGCGTGAGCGTGCCTTCCAGCGGGCCAAGCAAAATAGAATCGCCTATTTGTTGCAGCCCATAGGTATTGTCAGGAGATCGAAAGATCTCAGTGCGAATATTTTCCCGGCGCCGTAGATAGTAGGTGTTGTTTGTGGCCGTGCATTGCTCGGACATTGACAATGATGTAGAGAAAATGGTATTAGGGTTATAAGCGCTTGTGGGCGATGGGGTAGGCGCTTTTGTGGGGCTAGTGGGCGTCTCCGCTGGCGGACTGATGGCAGTTGGCTGGGGCAGAGGTGCGGGCATTTGTTGTGGCGTTGCCGTGGGCAGTGCAGCTGCGGGGTCGGCGCTGCGTGTTGGTTGAGGTGTATTTGCTTTTGTTTCCCTTGACGTGGCTGTGAAGGTGTTGATGGGGGTGGGCGATGGCACGGCCGTTTCCACCCCCTCTTGAGCGCAAGCGACCACAAACCCTACAATCAACAAGAATAGATAAAACAAACCTCAGTAATTCCCGCAGTCAAAATCTGGTATAACAATAGCCTCATTTTCGTAAAGATTCAAGGAGAAAAGAGGCGACATAATGAAGATAAGAAAGCATTTATCAGCAGATGGCTTATTTAAGATGGTAAGAAAGGGATTCAA
>JAJRYT010000016.1 GCA_024275635.1 Chloroflexota bacterium
GTCAATGCAACTTTACTCGAGTACGAATATTTGAACATCGCATAAAAAGAGTGACATGCAAATATTATTTGAATACAAACCCACGCGGTCGAGTACGGTTTGGAAGCAATCTGTTAGGAATGTACAAAGTCGAGCTAAGTTATTCGTTATTGGTTACTCGACCAATATACCCAATAACCTCAAAACGCCAAGTTGTTTTTGAACGATTCATAACCAGTTACCGACTACCAGGCATGGACGAAACGGCCCTCATTAAACAAGCGCAAAAAGGAGATGTAACGGCCTATAACCGGCTGGTTTTGCATTACCAGGAGACGGTTTATAACGTCGCCTACCGCATCATGGGACAGCCGCAGGCGGCTGAAGATGCGACGCAGGATGCGTTTATTTCGGCTTACAAGGCGCTAAATCGGTTTCGGGGCGGCAGTTTTAAGGCGTGGCTGCTGCGGATCGTGACGAATGGCTGCTATGATGAACTGCGCCGCCGTAAAAGACGGCCGCAATCTTCCCTAGAGAAACTGACTGAAGAGAACGAATCGCCGGCGTTTTTACGCAGCGCGGATGTGGGGCCGGAAGGGCAGCGGCAGCGCGTGGAATTGGCGCAGGCGATTGAGGATTGTTTGGGCAGGCTGCCGGATGATCAGCGGGTAACGGCCGTTCTCTGCGACGTTGAAGGATACGATTATAACGAAATCGCCCGGATAACTTCGGTCTCTTTGGGAACGGTCAAATCACGCATCAGCCGCGCCCGCGCCCGGCTGCGCGACTGTTTGCAAGGCGTGGCGGAACTTTTACCGGCGGCGTATCGTCTTGAAGGTGAAGGAGTAACTTAAAACGTGAAACATAACGGCCGTATCTCGCGGCGTAACGACAACGACATTTTCTTGATGTTTTACGTTTTATTCTTTGGGCATCATGATTGACTTTGTGCGGAATTGGACCAAATCGGCTGAGGAAAA
Source organism: Chloroflexota bacterium (assembly GCA_024275635.1). Classification (GTDB taxonomy): domain Bacteria; phylum Chloroflexota; class Anaerolineae; order Promineifilales; family Promineifilaceae; genus JACKCC01. Next base: position 960 of record JAJRYT010000016.1, read on the forward strand.
GCGGCAGGAAGCGTTGAATGCTTACCTGGACGACGCCCTCGCGCCGAAAGAGCGGCGGCAGTTTGAACGACTATTAGCCGAGGACGCCGGATTGCAAGCCGAATTGGCGCAGCGGCGCGCCTTGAAGGCGCATCTGCGACAACTGCCGCGCCGCCGCGCGCCGCGCAATTTCACGCTGGATCCGGCGGTGTACGGCCGTCCCCAACGCCAACCCCTTTTCCAACTTTACCCGACCATGCGGACAGCGGCAGCGCTAACCGCCTTCTTCTTCATCCTGGCGATTGCCGCCGACCTGTTCCTGCCGGGACCGGGCGCGCTTTCGCTTGGCGGCGCAGCCTCGCAGGAGGTGGCTGTATTTGAAGATGCGGCCGAAGAAGCGGCGCCGTTCGCTGCCGAAGGGGAAACTGTGGAAGTGACGCGGGTGGTTACGGAAACCGTTATTGAAACTGAATTGGTTGAAGAACCGGCGGCAGCGGCAATGGCAGTGGAAGAACCAGCGGCGGAAGAGGCGCTGGTTGAGCCTGCCGAAGACGAATTCATGGCTGAGGAGCCGATGGCGGCGGAAGCGCCCGCTTTGGAAGCGGCCGATTCGGCTACAGATGTGGATGCGGCCGGCGCACTGGCTGAAGCAACCGCTGTTTTGCCCACGCCGTCGCCCGCGCCGACGGCCATCGCGGCCACGAAATCTACTGTACCGCGGCCGGCCGCGGCCACGGATATGGCGCCGCGAGCAAGCGAGGCCGTCCCCACTCCCCTGCCCCAGACTGTTCTTGAAAGTGATGAAACGGTTATGGCTACGGCTACGGCCGTTCCCCCGGCCCCCGAACCCGCTTCCCAACCGGCCAACCTGTTAAGATTATTGCAAATCGGTTTGGGAGCGCTGCTGATTGTATTGGGAACGGCCGTTTTCTATGTGCGCCGTCAAACATTCTAACAATCTACGATCAATACCCCGCAATCCATGAGTGACTCCGCCCCTGAAAAAATCGCCTACTGTCCCCTTTGCGCAACGCCACTGATCACCCGCCCGGTCAGCGATAAACCGCGCCGCGCCTGCCCCAACTGCCATTACATTTATTTCACCGATCCCAAAGTAGGGGTCGGCGTCTTTGTGGTGGATGATGGCAAAGTGCTGCTGGTGCGCCGCCGGATGAACCCGGAAAAAGGAAAGTGGAGCATCCCGGCTGGTTTTTTGGACAGCGGCGAGGACCCGCGAGAAACGGCCGTTCGTGAAGCCTTTGAAGAAACCAATCTGCGCGTCAAAATCGAAGGGCTGATAGATGTTTACTACAATCCAGTAACCCAGGGACCAGGCGCATCCGTCTTCATCCTCTACCGCGCCCGGCTGCTCGGCGGCGAACTGCGTGCCGGCGATGACGCCGATGACGCCAGGTTCTTTCACCTGGGCGAACTGCCCGAAATCGCCTTTGCCAGCACCCGCGCCGCGATTCAACAACTAACCAATAACCAATAACAATCATAACCGGAGTTCACATGGTTCAGAAATGGAAGACGCTCGCCAGTAAAAAACTGGCTGATTATCGGATTTTTTCAGTGCGGCAGGACACACGCCGCTCCCCGCGCACCGGGCGCGAACATGACTTTTTCATCCTCGACAGCCAGGATTGGATCAATGTCATTCCGTTGACGCCGGAGGGGAATGTGGTGTTTATCCACCAGTTCCGGCATGGAACTGGCGCAGTGACGCTGGAAATCCCCGGCGGTATTGTTGACGGGGAAGATGGCGATCCGGCGGACGCCGCCCGGCGCGAGCTGCTGGAGGAAACCGGTTATGCTGCCGACGAATTCATCCACATCGGCACAGTGGAACCGAACCCGGCATTCCTCAATAATCAATGTCATACTTACCTGGCATTGAATGCACGCTGGGTGCAGCCGCCCCAATTTGACGGCGCGGAGGATATTGCAGTTGAGGAGATTGATTTGGATAAGGTGACGGGGTTGATTGGGGACGGCCGTATCACCCATGCTCTCGTCGTCGCCGCTTTTTATCATTACGAGAATCATCTAAACAATCGTTAATAGGCTGCCTCCCCAAACATCTCTGCGTCATCCCCGGAATCAATACAGCATCGCTTCCCATTTATAGAAAGAATACGGGGTAAAATAGGAACTGTAATCAATTCAGGGGAGAAATAGTATGACCAAAGTAAACGTTCCTACTTTTGACGCAATGATGACCCCTCTCGTTCAAGCGCTCAAAATGCTTGGGGGATCGGGAACTATTGCTGAAATTGACTATAAAACAGCGGGCATTCTCGACCTTTCAGACGAACAGCTAGAAATTTTGCGCAATTGATAAAGATTGGTTTTCCAGCATCTAGAGAGGGCAATGCAAGTTCGATAATTTGGCAAAGAGGCAACGGCCGTTGCCGAAGATTGAACCAATCTAAAAGCGCTATTTACAAGTTCCGGTTACGCTGATTGCACTTTGGGGAGGGAACCAGGGGCGATTTGGGAGAGCCGGTACAGTTCTTGGATGTTGCGCCGGGTGATAAGGCCCAGGCAACGGCCGTTTTCCACCACCGGCAGCGCATCCAACTGTTCACTGTCCAGCCGCTGCTGCACCTCATAAATATCCGTCGTCAAAGAAACCGGCCGCACATCGCGCCGCATCACGTCACTGATCCAGGTGTGGCGGCCGCGCGTTTGCAAAGCCTGCTCCAGCCGTCCCCGCGTCAGGAAGCCGACGTACAATTCACCCTGACTCACCGGGAAACTGGACTGCCCGCCGATGAGCATGAAGTCAACCACATGCTGCAAATTGTGGTAGGGGCTGATCTGGTAAGCGGACGGCGAATAGGACTGCTGCACCGTGTAGCCGCGCAGTGAGCCGCGCAAACGCACCAAACGCTCTTCCTGCGTCGCCCCACTGAAGATGAAGACGGCGATCAACACCATGAAAATACCGCCGTTAAACAGGCCATAAATCCCCATCAAAATGGCGACGCCGCGCCCGACGGCAGCGGCAATGCGCGTCGCCCGCACATAATCCAGGCGCATCGCCAGCAGGGAACGGAAAACGCGCCCGCCGTCCATCGGGAAGGCCGGGATGAGGTTGAAAACGGCCAGAAAGATATTGTAAACGAAGATGTAGGTGAACAGCGCCGATCCGGTCACGCCGCCATAGCCCATCAAAACCCGCAGCGGGCTGCCAAGATCAATGTTGAAGAGGACGGCCGTTCCCCACATTAGTCCGGCAAGCGCCAAGTTTACGGCCGGGCCGGCGATAGCAATCACGAATTCCTCGACAGGCTTCTCCGGCATCCGCATCAGTTGGGCCACGCCGCCGATGGGCGACAGGATAATTTGTTTGACCGGCGCTCCGTAATGTTGGGCGACAAAGCTGTGCCCCAGTTCGTGCAGGGTGATGAGGACGAAGAGAAGGGAAACGGCCGTGACGCCAAACATCGCCCCCGTTAATCCCGCGCCAGAGGCCAATCCAAACTGAAACGCCGCCCACAGCAAGATGAGGGGAAACGTCATGTGTAACCGAATATCAATCCCCCGCACCGTGAACAATTTCAGTGAGCTACCCATGTATTTGTTATCCTTTCGCAAGTTGCGCTAAGTTCGCTGTTAAAATCCAGACATTGCTGAATCATTAAATCTTACGCAAGAAGTCTATAAACAGTGTTAGCAAAAGATGAAGGATTTATTAAGGGGAGAGAGCAATCGTATTCTCGTTTACGCCGGGTCGCTGCGCGATTTCAATCCGCAGCGATGTAAACACGCGGTACACGCGGCAGCAGGCTCGTCGTCACCTCATAATTGATGGTTTCGGCCCACCGGGACACCTCTTCAGCTCGGATGCTTTCATCGCCTTGTGTGCCGATGAGGATGACTTCATCATCTTGCTGCACGCCTGCGATGCCGGTCACATCTACCACGAACTGATCCATGCATACCCGCCCCACGATGGGCGCGCGCTGACCGCGAATGAGAACACAGCCCCGGTTGGAGTGCAGCCGGTGGTAGCCGTCGCCATAGCCGACAGGGATGAGGGCAACAGGAGTGGGACGGGTTGTGGTATAGGTACGACCGTAACTGATGCTGCTCCCTGCCGGTAATGTTCTGAGCCGGGCCACATGGCTCTTCAATGTCAACGCCGGGCGCAGCAGAGACTCCGGATTGAAAACATTGTTAGGTTCCAACCCGTACAGCGCAATCCCGGCCCGCACCCCGTCCAGGCGCATCTCCGGTAGTTCCAGCGCTGCCGCGCTGTTGGCCGCGTGCCGCAAGCGGATATGATGCCCCGCTGCCTCCACTCGCGCCAACACGTCCTGAAAGATGGCAAACTGTTGGCGGGAATAGGTTTTATCGGCTTCGTCGGCAACGGCGAAGTGGGTGTACAGCCCTTCGATGTCCAGATTGGGCAGTTGGCTGATCTCGTCCAGGAAGGGGGCGATTTCATCAGGCAAGAGTCCGTAACGCCCCATGCCGGTGTCTACTTTGACGTGAATGGTAGCGGTTTTGTTTTGTTGTTTGGCGATGGCGGAGAGAGTTTGGGCGCAAACGGCCGTGTTCACCGTCGTTGTCAACTCATAATCCACAAACAACCCTGACTCGGCGGGAATATGATAGCCCATCACCAAAATCGGCGCGTCAATCCCCCCTTCACGCAGTTCCACCCCTTCGGCAACTCGCGCTACAGCCAACCGCGACGCGCCATGCGCCAACGCCGTTCGCGCCGCCGCCAGCGCCCCATGCCCATATCCATTGGCCTTCACCACTGCAAACATCTCTACATCCAGCCCCACCTGTTCCCGCAGCAGCCGCACATTATGGGCAATCGTCCCCAAATCAATCTCCGCAAACGTCGTGAACTTATCTGACTTGCTCATACATAAAACGGGGATTGGAAACGGCCGTTCCACCGCGTCCAATCCCCAATCATCAATCATTAATCTCCAATCATCCACCCAGATACGCCTTCTGCACCTCTGGGTTATTCGCCAGTTCATCGCTCGGCCCGGACAAGACAACCTCGCCCGTTTCCAGCACATAACCCCGCTGGGCAAAGCGCAGCGCCAGCCGCGCATTTTGCTCCACCAGCAAAATCGTCGTCCCTTCCGCATTGATTTTCTTCAACGCTTCAAACATATCCAGCATCAGCAGCGGCGCCAGCCCCATCGAAGGCTCATCCAAAATCATCAGCTTACGGCCGCTCATCAACGCCCGACCCACTGCCAGCATTTGCTGCTCGCCGCCGCTGAGCGTTCCCGCCATCTGCGTAATCCGTTCTTCCAGACGGGGGAAAATAGAAAACACCAGTTCCAGGTCACTCGGAATCTTCTCCCTGTCCTTGCGGGCAAACGTCGCCAGTTGCAGATTCTCCTTCACCGTCAAGTTGCCAAACAAACGCCGGCCCTCCGGCACATGGGAGATACCCAATTTGCTAACCACCTTATCAGCTTGATAATCAAGCAAATTCTGGCCCATGAATGTCATTGAGCTATCCGGCCCCACCGGAACCACGCGTGAAATGGCCCGCAGCGTTGTGCTCTTGCCCGCGCCATTGGCGCCAATGATGCAAACAATCTCGCCCTCTTCGATATCGAAGTTAATGCCATGCAGCGCCTTGATATTGCCATAGGAGACTTCCAGATTTTTGACAGATAGTAACATCAGTGAATGTCCTCCTTGCCCAGGTACGCTTCGACCACTTTAGGATTGTTTTGAATTTCTTCCGGTGTACCTTCGGCGATCACTTCGCCAAAAACCAGCGTCTGAATCCGGTCGCACAACTCCATCACCACCCGCAGCCGGTGTTCGATGAGAAAGATAGCCATCCCGAACTCCTTGTGAACCTGGCGGAAGATATCCATCATCTGCGCCAACTCTTCCGGGTTCATCCCGGCCGTCGGCTCATCCAGGAACAATAAATCCGGCTCCGTCGCCAGCGCGCGGGCCATTTCCACCCGCCGCTGCGCGCCGTAGGGCAAATTGGTCACGATTTGACCGGCCAGATGGGTGATCGCCAGTTCATCCATGAGATGATAGGCCATTTCCTCGGCCTCTTTCTCCTCGCGGCGGCGCTGCGGCGTGTCAAAGAAAGCGCCGACCAGCCCGTAGGTGATCTTGGAATAGCGGGCCATTTTGATGTGTTCGACAACTGACATGTGCCGCCACAAACGCAAGTTTTGGAAGGTGCGACTCAGGCCAAGCGAAGCGATCTCATGCGTCTGCAAGCCGATAATGGACTGCCCATTAAAGAGGATTTCTCCTTCGGTTGGTTGGTAAACGCCAGTGATGAGATTGAAAATAGTCGTTTTGCCCGCGCCGTTAGGGCCGATTAAACCGCGAATTTCCCCTTTTTCGATGGACAGATTGAAATCATGAACGGCGCGTAAACCGCCGAAGAAGTGGGTCATGTGTTTGACTTCAAGCAAGGGCATTATTGCTCCCCCTTTGTTGTCTGTTTAGGTTGCAGCAGGGCAACGATGTCGAATTCTTTGAAGGCGACGAGGCCGGTGGGCCGATAAATCATCATTAAAATGAGCATGAGGGGAATGACGATCCATTTCCAGATTTCTAACGGCCGTAACATCTCCCCCAACAAATTCAAACTTACCGCTCCCACAATCGAACCCACAACCGAATTCAAGCCGCCAAAATAGACCATTGCCAACACTTCGGCCAGCTTTTGCAAGCCAAACGAGGCCGGATTGATAAACGCCAACACATGGGCCAACAGCCCGCCGGCTACTCCTGCCCAGAAAGCGGAAAACAGGAAAGCCGTCATCTTCGTGCGCTGCGTATTCACCGTCATCGCATCCGCCGCCGCCTCATTATCACGCACCGCATTCAGCGCTTTGCCCAAAATGGAGCGCACGAAATTATTGATAATCCAAATGGCGATAATCGTCACGATGAAGACGACCGGCAGTGACGCCCAATTCGGCTGGCCGCCCAATCCGCGCGGCCCGCCGACAAACTCCAGATTTTCGATGAAACTCTTGATAATAAACGTAAACGCCAGCGAGATAATCGCCAGATAATCACCCCGTGTGCGGAACGAAGGGATGGCGACTAAAAGCGCGCCCAACGCGGCCACAATCCCGCCCACAATCAACGCCAGTGGGAATAACCAGGGGCTGGGATCGTCAAACACCAGAATCGTTACTACCGACGCGCCATAAGCGCCCAGAGAAATGAAACCGGGATGCGAACAGGAAAACTCGCCCATGTAGCCGTTAACGACGTTCAAACTCAGTGTAATCACGATAGCAATGAGCGTCAGCTTGACCACAATCAGCCGGTAGGGAAGTATATCGCACCAGATGTACAAAATGGCATAGAGTAAAATAAGGTGGACAGCAACCGACAACAGCGTCGAAGCCCGCAGGAGCGCCGTCGCTGTTTTGTTGGCGAAGGATGCGGTTGCTTTTGCCAAAGCCGCTATGGGTAAAATGGTCATCACGGCTACATAGACGATGGCGCTGGGAATGAGCCACGGCTCCTTGAGAATGAACAAGAAGCCGAATAACGCGGGTGATTTACGCATACCCAAAAGCTGGGCAAACGGCCGTCCCACCGCATATTCCAGCCCCACAGCTACCAACGCGCCTATAAGCCATCCCAACAACGGCACGTCGTCAAAACGGCTCCACACGCTTTGCCACCACAGTCGAAGGCGTCCGCCATTCTTTGATTTTTGAATAGTTTGTGCAGTCATATGAAAATCTTTAGTTCACAAAAGTCTCCAAGACTTTTGTGAACGATGGCATCCCCTAGAGCCGCAACTTAGACGTGTGCTCCTGGCCGAATAGGCCATGAGGACGGAAAACCAAAATGAATAAAATGATGGAGTAAGCGATCAAATCGCGGTACGTGGAGGGGAACACCGACGCCGAGAATATCTCAATAAATCCCAGGATAAACCCGGCAACAGCCGCGCCTACAATTGACCCGCGCCCTCCTAGAATTGCCGCCACAAACGCCTTCCAACCAATGGTGACACCCATGTACGGATCCATCACCGGATAAGCTGTCCCAAACAAAATACTAGCAGCAGCGGCCAACGCGGAACCCAGTCCAAACGTTAACGCCGCGATGGTGTTAAGCGGGATGCCCATCAAAGGCACGACGGCAAAATCATAGGCCATCGCCCGCATCGCCATACCCCATTTCGTCTTCATCACAAACAAATTCAGGAGATACATCAACAGCAAAGAGACAAAGACAATCATGATCTTTTTGTTAGTAACACTGACTCCACCTAATTCATAAATTTCTGTTTGGAGGAGTTCCGGGAACTTGTACCGCTCGGCCCCCAGCATGATCAGGTTAAGCGTTTCCAAAATAACGCCAATCATCAAGCCGGTGATGGCCGCTGAGGCTCTGGGCGCGTCGCGCAGCGGCCGGTAACCAACCCGTTCGACCAACATCCCCACAAAGGCGGTCAGAATCATCGAAATCAGAATGGTCAGAACGAGGATTAACCAGTAAGGCAAGGTAATAACGCCTACTGCCGAAAGCCCGACCAAACCAGTGGCTACGAAAAAACCGATGTAAGAACCGACCATGAAAATATCGCCGTGGGCGAAATTGAACAACAACAGCACGCCGTACACCATGGAATAACCTAAGGCGATCAAGGCATAAAAGCTGCCCCATTGTAAGGCGTTGACAAAGTTTTGCAGAAAATACGTCATTGCGATTCCCTGGGATTATGGGTTCAGACTTAGACTACAAAAGTCTTCAAGACTTTTGTAGTCTAAGTCTAAGCCAAATGGCAAGAAGGCGGGTCAGGATAAACCTGAACCCGCCTTCACTACGCAAGTTACAGACAACCATTTGGGGTTGGACAACCACTTTTGGTTGTGTAGCTATTACTCATCATGCGTTACGAGCGCCTAATTAGGGGCAAACTTGCTCAAAGAATTCAAATTCGCCAGCGTCGCTGATGCGAACGATGACGGCGCATTTGATGGGGTCGCCTTCGGGGGTGAAGGTCATGTCGCCGGTGATGCCGTGGAAATCTTTGATGTTGGCTAACGCATCGCGGACGCATTGCCGATCTACCGCAAGATCGCCGGTGATTTCGCCGCAATCCTGGATGGCTTGTTGAGCCAGAAGCAGCGTGTCCCAGGTAAGCGCGCCGACGTCGTCGGGCACATAGCCGTATTTTTCGTTGTAGCGGTCAATGAATGCTTTGGTGGCTCCGGTAGCCCCGGCGGCGGCGTAGTGGGTGGAGAAGAATAACCCATCGCAATCGTCGCCGCACAAGTTGACCAGCTCGGCCGATCCCCAACTGTCACTGCCGACAATGGGTTTATCCCAGCCGAGTTCGTGGGCTTGCTGGACGATGAGCGGCACTTCGCTGTAATATTGTGGGGTAAAGATGAAATCGGCGCCGGATTCTTTGATCTTGGTTAGTTGTGCGCTGAAATCCTGATCTTTGGTGGTGAAGCTCTCAAAGGCAACGACAGAGCCGGCGCCATGATTTTCTTCCCAGGCGGCTTTGAAGAATTCAGCCAATCCTTTGGGGTAGTCGCTGGCGACATCGTACAACACGGCCGCTTTGGTGGCCCCAAACTGCTCGGTGGCAAAGTTAGCCACAACCGGCCCCTGGAAGGGGTCGAGGAACGGGGTGCGAAACACCCAGGGACGATTCAGAGTTGTGTTGGGGTTGGTTGACCAGGGACTGATCATGGGGGTCTTGTTGTCGTTGGCAACGCCGCCAGCAGGGACGGCTTGCTGGGAAGATTGCGGCCCGATAATGAGCAATACTTCGTCTTGGGTAATCAGCTTGGTGTTGGCTTTGGTGGCCGATTCAGCTTTGTACTCGTTGTCCTCAGTGACAAGTTCAACTTGATACATTTTACCGCCCACTTCCAGGCCTCCGGCTGCGTTGATGTCTTCTAACCACATTTCGGCGGCGTATTTGGTGCCTTCGCCAACTTTGGGATTATCGCCGGTCAGCGGGGCGTTGATGCCAATTCTGATGACATCGTTGCCGCCGCCGCCGCAAGCGGCAAGCAGGACGGACAGGACAAGCAGTAACAGGATGGATACAAGAATACGTTTGTTCATGGGAATCCTCCTTTCAGATCGTGAATGAACAACAATAAAATTGTGGATACGGCCGGATCGCCACCTTCCCCATGCGCTAACGTTAGGGGACCGATAAACACAAAAGCACGCCTTGCCGGGCGCGCCGCACATGCCAATCAGTTATGAAAACGTGAGTTGGGAATCTATTTATCATTGTGGCTCTTCCTCTTCCGACTCTTCCGAATTGCGTGTAATTTAGCATAAATTGATGGTAGTTGCAAAAAGAGTTTGCAAGTGGCAAGTGACGGGCGCGGGTGGGCGAGCGACAGGTTTGCGAGTACGCTTACGCAAACTTGCATACTGGAGACTCTTATGATTGTGGGCATGGATTTTGGCACAACCAATTCAGGGATGGCGGTGTATGATGGGGATAGGGTTAACCTGCTACCCCTTGACCCAGACAGTCCCAACCCGCGCGTGCTGCGAACGGCCGTGTACGTCACCAACGATCAAACCATCCATATTGGCCGAACGGCCGTTGACCGCTACTTCGAGCAAAACATCGGCCGAGCCGTCAAAATGAGGCGCGTCTGGGTGGGCGAACTGGAAGTGTACGCCGAGGATATGTACTACGTCACCGACGCTTACGCTTACGTGGATGTGCTGTCGCCAGGGCGGTTGTTCCTTTCCGTCAAAACCTATCTGCGCGATGAAAACTACCCCGGCACTGTCGTCGGCCAGAACTACTACTCGCTAGAAAACCTCATCGCCCTCTACCTCACCGTCGTCAAAACCCGCGCCGAACGGCTGCTGGGGCGCGAGCTAAAACAGGTTGTCCTCGGCCGCCCCGTTCACTTCTCCACCGACCCAGAACGCGACCGGCTGGCCCAATCCCGCCTGCTGCAGGCCGCCTTCCGCGCCGGTTACGAGCGCGTTTACCTCCAACCGGAACCGATTGCCGCCGCTTACAGCTACGAGGCGGCGCTGGGCAAAGAGCAGCATGTTCTCGTCTTCGATTTTGGCGGCGGCACGCTCGATTTGACCGTCATGCGGCTGGGCGATCCCCGGCGGCGGCAGGTATTGGCAACGGGCGGCATCCCGGTGGCCGGTGATGTTTTCGACCAAAAGCTGGTACGGGCTAAACTGCCGCGTCACTTTGGCGAAGGCAGTTTTTACGGGCCGCGTCACAAGCTGCTGACTGTGCCGCAGTGGATTTACGATTCCTTTGCCAACTGGCAGACGATTATGGAATTGCAAGCGGCGAAAAACCGGCAAATCCTGACCGACATCGCCCAAACTGCCCAGCGCAAATACCAGATTGAGGCGCTGCTCAACCTGGTAGCCAACAATCACGGCTTGAAGATGTTTGATACGGTGGAACAGGCCAAGCGGACTTTATCGGAGAAGCGCGGCGCGGAGATTCTGCTGGAAGGCGACGGCTTCCATGTGCGCGACTTCGTCACCCGTACTGAATTTGAACGCATCATTGGCGCAGAAATTCGGGCAGTTGAGCAGCGCCTGGATGCAGTGGTGGCGGATTCTGGGCTGGAACCGGGGGCGATTGATGCGGTCATTCGTACCGGCGGCTCGTCGCAGGTGCCGGCATTTTATGAGATGCTGGCCCGTAAATTTGGCGCGGACAAGGCGCTGACGGTGGATACGTTTAGCAGTGTCACGGCCGGTTTGGGCATCATGGCGCATGGGATTGAGGCGGGGGAGATCGAAACACGGCCGTTTACCCCAGATGATGTGAAGCTACCCCCGGCCACGCACCAGCCGAATGTCACGCCTATTAATCTGGATGTGTTACGGCGGCGGATTGCGGTAGCCGAAAATGAAGGGGTGAAGGGGAGTGGGGGTGAAAGGGTGAAGGTGTTGGTGGCAGTGGGTGGCGCGGAAATGGTAACGGCCGTTTCCCTGCCACCGACTGCTTTTCAAAAAACCGACCCCATTTTGCTGGCGGATTGGGGCTTAACCGGCGGCTGGGCCAGAGCCATCACCGCCGATGGGGACGAGCGAATTTTGCTCATCACCACCCACTACCGCTTTTTGCTGACCACACCGCGCCAACTTATAGAACTACATGAAGTAGGCTTAAGCCTGGCCGATACGGTGCGCCTGGAACGGCAGGAGACGGTTTGTATCGCTGCTCGTTGGGCAGACATGATTCGCGCGCCGAAAATGCTGCTGGTGACATCGCAGGGGGTAGCACGGCCGTATCCGCTCAACGTCCTGCGCGAACGCATTGAAGCCCCCATCCCGCTGCGTTTTGACCACCCGCTGCCGGGTATTGTCATTGCCGTTCTAGGGCTGAACGACGAAAAGATGCTGACCGCTGCTTCGCGGAATAGGCGCGGGGTTGCTTATGAAACGAGTAAGCTGCGGCTGTCGGGGACGCAAATTTACAACTGCGGTCAGGATGACCGGCTGGTGAGCGCTGTCCTGTCCAATCATGAAGCGGAACTAGCGCTGGTGACGGTGGATGGGTACGGCCGTCGCCTTCAACCAAGCTGGATACCCACCGCGCCCAAACCAAACACCAAAGGTAAATCGCTCATCGCCCGGCGCAGCGAGGTGGCTGCCTTGCTTCATCCGGATGCAGCGCCCTGGATATTAACTTCAGAACGATTGGTGCATGGGGAATACGGCCGTCTCCCCCTGGAAAAGTCCGCCAAATCCAAGCCACTCCTTAAACTGGCGGAGGGGGAGGGGGTTCTGGGGAGATTGGAAACTGGAGATTAGCAATTGGAGACCGCAATCATCAATCATCAATCTTCACAACTCCGGCAGCGAAAACGAGCCGTCGGCATTGGGCGGGAAATCTACCACCCGGATGACCGCATCCACATCCAGCGGGCCGTAAATGTGGGGGAATTTTTGGCCGGTTTCGTAGCAATCTTCGTACACAATCGTAGGCTTCACCTTAGCCGCATCAATGACGAGTAAAACCAACCCTGTTTGCCCATGATAGAAATCATTAGCCGGGGTTAAGACCTGGGCGGCGGTGGAACAGTGGATGAAGCCTTCGCTGTCCAAAGAATCGGCGCGGTAAGGTGGGGTGGTTACGGCCGTTTCCCATACTTCCCGCTTAGTAACGTGCAAAATCGTATCCATAAGGCAGAATTATGGAGGTGGGCTGATAAATTGTCCACCTTAATCACGTTTTACGTTTTACATCTGATAGACGGCCGTTTCCCTCCATGCTATAATTTAGCGGTCTGGGGATGATAGGCTTCGACGGGGAAGGCTGATCCTGGACTGCAAGCCGAGCACGCTTTACACCTCGTAAAACTGGAAGCAAAACATAAGTGCAAATGCACGAACCAACTACAACGCACTCCCCCTCGCTGCGTAATTGCAGTGGCGGCCTAGGCGACTAAGCCGCCAGGGGTTTGCAGAGGTTCCAAAAACGGAACCCCGTCTGCTTTATTTTGCTCGTTGGCCAAATAACGCAGGCGACATAAACAGCCAACGTGCTTCGTCTCAACGCCGATAGAGATGATTAAGCGGCCCTTTCGGGGGCCATCGGCTCATCAGCAGTCTGACCCTGTTGGCCGGGGCGCCTGCTGATAAAACCAAATAGGCCGACTACGCTTGTAGACGTTCAGAGGTCGAATTTTTCGGACGCGGGTTCGATTCCCGCCATCTCCACAAAACGCTCCTTTATCCGGAGCGTTTTTTGTTCGTCAGGCGTGAATGGGATTGAGAGATTTAGTGATTGAGAGATTGAGTCTCCCAGTCTCCTAATCTCCAGTCTCTCTTCTTTAAAGGAGGTATTTTGATGAAGCTGCGAATCGCGACGTTTAATTTAGAAAATCTTGACGACGTAAAAGGCAAATCACCGACCTTGCAAGAACGCATTCCTATTTTGCGGCCGCAACTAGAACGGCTTGATGCCGATCTGCTTTGTTTGCAGGAAGTACATGGGCAGGAGACGCCCGGTCAGCCGCGGCAATTGTTGGCGCTGCAATCCTTGCTCCAGGGAACTGTTTACAGCGCCTATCATATCGCCCACACGATGACGTCTAACAATGAAGCTTATGACAAGCGCAATCTGGTCATTGTGAGTCGTTTTCCGCTGTCGGATATTCAGCAGTATCGCGCCGACTTGATTTTTGATCTGGAGTACCATAAGGTAACGGCCGTTCCTCCCGAAGACAGCCCCAAACGAGTCGCCTTTGAGCGCCCCATTTTTTACGCCAAAGTTACCGTCGGGCCTAATTTTGAATTTCATATCATCAACCTGCATTTGAAATCACGCATCCCCACCAACATCACCGGGCAAAAGGAAAGCAGCTACATCTGGAAAACCGGCTATGGCTGGGCTGAGGGGTTCTTTATCTCTTCCATGAAGCGGGTGGGCCAGGCATTGGAAACCAGAATCCTGGTAGACCAGATTTTTGACCAGGATGAAAGGGCCAGGGTTGTGGTTTGCGGTGATTTTAATGCTCACCCCAACGAAGTGCCGGTAGAAGCGATTAGCGGCCGGATTGAGAATACGGGGAATCCCGATTTGGTGCATCGGGTGTTGACCCCCTGTGAAAACACAGTGCCAGAGTCGTCGCGGTATACCTATTTACACCAGGGGCAGAAACGACTGCTGGACCACATGCTCATTTCACGCAGTATGCTGCGCCATTATCGGATGGCGGAAATTCACAATGAGATGCTGCATAATGAAGGTGCGGCATATGCTTACGATACAAAGTTCCCGGAGTCAGATCACGCGCCGTTTATCGCCGAATTCGAGATACCGGATAATTAATGCTGATTGGTTGGTTTCATCTTTGGTCGTGGGCAATAAGCCCATCAAGTTACCTTTATCATCAGGTTCATGTTTTACTTGAGTTTAGACCCCCATTATCAAATGGCGACGGTTTCCTTGTAATAAGCGCCCCAATCAGGTTGACGGCCATCCATATCCTTAAATCCGTACTCCTTCGCCAGATGCCAGGTAGCAACGGCCGTGCCTGCCTTCTGGCGTACATTCGGGTCCGCCGCCAGCGCCGCCACCGCCCGGCCAATATAAAACGGCGTTTCCGAAGCGATAAAATGGGGGTCTTTTTGCGCCCCATCCCGCCAATTGTCTTCCATGACGCCAAAATGGTCCAGCATCTCTTCCGAACGCAAAAAACCGGGCGTCAGCGCCAGCGCCGTGATGTTCGTCTCGCGCAGATCTTTGGCCATGTCCTGAGCCAGCCGAATAGCCGAAATTTTTGCCAGATCGTAAAAAAGGTTGCCGCGATAACGAAAATCATCGCCGTCGGTCACTTCAATGATAAGTCCCTGATTTTGCTCAATCATGAGCGGCGCTCCATGCCGGCTGGTGATGATGTGGGTGTGGACAGCGCGTTCTTGCATCAATTTGCCTTTTTGCCAGTCAAGTTCCCAAAATGGCTTACCCCATTCGGTGATGGCATCACCGCCCCAAATGTCGTTGACGAGGATGTCGAGACGGCCGTATTCTCCCCTAACCCGTTCAAAAAAACGTTTCACTTGCACCTCATCGGTGTGGTCAACCTGGGCATGAATGCCTTTGCCGCCGTAAATTGTAACAAGTTCGGCCGTTTCCTCAATCGTTTCTGGACGGCGGTCAGTCGCTGGTTGGCCCCGGACACTGCGCCCGGTGCAATAAACCGTCGCTCCCGCTTCTCCCAGCATACAGGCAATGCCGCGCCCCGCGCCGCGAGTCGCCCCGGACACAACTGCTATCTTGCCTTTTAATGACTGCACAGCATCCTCCATTTACCCAATGTCTCTCTGAGTGTACGCTTGCTCGACGCGCTCGGCCAAATCGGCCCAGTTGAAGTGAGCGGCGATATGGCGTTTGGCCGCTTCCGAGAAGCGTTCTCGTTCGGCCGGATTTTGCAGCAGATGGATGAGATCGGCCGTTAGACCTTCAATATCTCCAGTGGGGCGGAGGTATCCGGTACGGCCGTGTACCACATACTCATTCACCTGCCCTACCGCTTCGGCAACCACCGGCGCCCCCGCCGCCGCCATGTCGGCCAGCTTGACCGGGCATTTGGTGCGATTGAGCAGCGTATCATCCATCAGATAAACGCCCACATCAGCCGCCCGTAACAACGCTGGCAGCGCTTCCAGTTCCACCCAGCCAACATCTTTAACCGCATCGGCCAGCCCGGCTTCGGCCAACTGCCGCCGAAACTGCGCGGCGTCGGCATCATACAGCCCAGCCCCAACCAGGAGGATGGTTAGATCGGGAACGGCCGTTTTCACCCCCTGTAAAATCGCCGTCAACCGCCCCGTATCAAACTCAAACAAGCGGCTGTACACCAGGAGAATCGGAGACTGGAGATTGGAGACTGGAGACTGGTCGCTACTCGCTGCTAGCCGCTTATTGATCCCCGGCCCATTAGGCACATACGCGATCCGCTCCGGTGGAATGCCCTTGCTCAAGGCAATCGTTTCCAACGCCCGGCTGGCAACCGTCAGCGCATGATTATGCGCCATCCCCCACCGCTCCTGCCAGGCAAAAAAATGCTTTTGCAGCGGCTAATAGGCGGCCAGGTCATTCCAGCCACCCCAGCCTTCCCAATCATCCGTATCCATCACCAGCCGCAAATGACGACGATGAAACTGCCACAGCCACCAACCGACCAGGCCGCTGTACGCCTTCGGTTTGAAGCAGTGAACGACATCCGGTTGCCAGGCCAGCGTTTCCCGAATAAGTTGACGAGTAATACCGACCATACCGCCGCGCAAAGGAATATAACGAATCAGAACGCCATCTTCTTCCCACATTTTGCCCGCTTCGGCCGGCGTTTGCCAGGGGGGCATGAACAGGCGCGCCGTATGGCCGCGCTGAACCAGTTCATAGGCCAGGTTAAAGGCGCGGCTGCGCATTGTTTTGTTGGGATGAAACCCGAAAGGGCCGACCATGGCAATTCGCATAACATAATCTGTATCACGAAACGCCGTTTTGGGCGAGTAAATGTTGCTGCTTTGCTGATTGTTGGCTAGATTTGCCGGCGTGATGAATAGCTCGTAGTTAGCTACGGAGCTTGCGGAGCAGCATTTTGGGGGATGGCGCTCCGCAGACTCAGTAGATCAAGATTTTCGCCACGAATGACACGAAAAACAAGTTCTTAATTCGTGAAATTTGTGCAATTCGTGGCAGATTTCGGATCTACTGAGACTACGTACCCGACCACAAACATATAATACGAGGAACAATCGCCATGACCTTTTCCCCTGAAGTCACGTATGCCCGCCAACTAGATCGGCAAGATACATTAGCCGACTTCCGCAGCCGGTTTATGATTGATGATCCCGACCTCATTTACCTGGATGGCAATTCGTTGGGTCGCTTGCCCCTGGCGACCGGCCGCCACCTGCAAACAGCCGTGGATGAAGAATGGGGCGGCCGGCTTATTCGCAGTTGGAATGAAGGCTGGTTTACCCTGCCGGAGCGCATTGGCGGCAAGATCGCCCGCCTGCTGGGCGCACAGCCGGATGAAGTAGTTGTGGCGGATTCGACTTCGGTGAATTTGTTTAAGCTGGCGCTGGCGGCGCTGCAAGCCCAGCCGCATCGTCATAAGATTATTACGGACGATCTCAATTTTCCATCTGATTTGTATATTCTGCAGGGGGTTTGTGGGGTTAACGGCCGTTCCCCCACCCACATCCAAATCATCCCCTCTCCCGACGGCATTCACGGCCCGGTAGATGCGATCATTGAAGCCATGGACAACGACACAGCCCTGGTTACGCTCTCCCATACCGTCTTCAAAAGCGGCTACCGATACGACATGGCCGCCATCACTGCCGCCGCTCATCGCGCCGGCGCGATGGTCTTGTGGGATTTAAGCCATTCGGCAGGCAGCGTCCCGGTTGATTTGAACAGCGCCAACGCTGATCTGGCGGTGGGCTGCACCTACAAATATCTGAACGGCGGCCCGGGCGCGCCCGCATTTTTATACATTCGCCGCGACTGGCAGAAGAAGTTAACCAATCCCCTTTCCGGTTGGATGGGGCAGCGTAATTTGTTTGACTTTGACCTGGATTATGCGCCCGAAGTCGGAATCCGCCGCTTCTTGACAGGCACACCACCGGTGCTCTCATTGGCCGCCATTGAACCGGGCGTTGACCTGCTGTTAGAAGCGGGAATGGATGCAGTGCACACCAAATCGGTGCGGCAGACGGAGTATTTGCGCCGGTTATGGCAGGCGGTATTGGCTCCCCAAGGATTTTATCTAAATTCGCCCCGCGACCCGGAACAGCGCGGTTCCCATATTTCGTTGGGCCACGAGGAGGGGTGGCGGATTAACCAGGCATTGATTCAAGAGATGCAGGTGCTGCCCGATTTTCGCCAGCCGGACAATATCCGGTTAGGGATTGCGCCTTTATATACAACGTATGAGGAGGTGTGGACGGCCGTTTCCCGCCTGCACACCATCACTTCCCAACGGCTGTATGAAAAATACAGCCACACCCGCCAGACGGTGACCTGAGCAAAACCTCCGGGAGGATGGTTCTTCTAGTTACAAACTGAAGCCGTATCATTGTAAAACCAGTTATAAGCGTAATAAGGATTGGCGTGGACAGTCTGGGCGCGAACGGCAATCTGGGCGAAACCGGCCAGGTGCGCCGGGATGTTAAACGTCTTTTCAAACGTGCCGCCTGTCCCCGAATCAAACGTCCCGACAACTGTGCCGCCAAGCCCTGCCGTTCCCATCCAACCCATGGTGACGGTAAAGGTTTGATTGGGCGGGAAATTGTTGGTGCGGAACATCACCGTCTTATCCTGTACAACGCTGCACATGCGGATTGTGGGGATGCTGGTGTAAACGGCCGTTACCACTGGCGTCTCGTTCTGCACCGCAGGCGCAGCAGGCGTGGCATTGGCAGCGGGGGCTGTGTTGTTGAACCAGTTGTAAGCATAAAATGGATTCACCGCATGGCCTGTCTGGGCGCGAATGGCAATCCGGTAATCACCCTTGAACTGGTCGGGAATATCAAATGTTTTCGTCATTGTCCCGCCCGCGCCAGATTCAATCTTGCCAACCGGCACGCCATTAACCCCTGCCGTCCCCATCGCCCCCATCATCACCGTGAAAGTCTGGTTAGGCGGAAAGTTTTTGGTTTGAATCGTTACTGTTTTATCTGTATCTACGGTTTCAATATCGAAAGTGGGAATGCCGGTGTAACCGGTTGTTGTCCCCAGCGCGGCGTCAAGACCGGGCGCGCCGCCAGTTGTGTTGTTATAAAACCAGTTATAGCTGTAATAACCTTGCCCACTTTGCAGGCGAATAGAGATTTGATAAGCTCCTTTGAGTTGTTCGGGAATCGTATACGTGGCCGTGAAGGAACCGCCCGCGCCGGAGTTGGTGCTGGCAACCTGGTAACCATTAATTCCCAATGTCCCCATTGGTCCCATGGTAACGGCAAAGGTTTGCCCAGCCGGGAAGTTTTGGGTTAGGATGGTTACCGTTTGGTCAGTACGAACGCTTTGAATGCTAAAAGTAGGGATGCCACCGCTGCTTGAATTGACCGGACTGGGGCCTAAGACCAACACAAGGGCCAGCAAAATCAGGATAAGCCCTCCTTTCATGAAAACACCGCAGCTTTTCTGGACAAAAGGACGCGACATCACCTTGCCAGATAACGGCACAGATGTGGAACTGATGGGAAACATGTATTACCTCCGTTGTATGTTGTAAGGAGGGTGATTGGCAATCACCATAGTAAGCGTACTGGCAATTCAAGACGAGGGTTACGCTTATTGGTCACGAGAACATTCTGCCAATACCCATCCTAAACTGGGCAGATAGAGGCATTATACAAAAAAGTAGGGGCGGACTTCTATAGAACGGCCGTTCCCAATGGGTTACGGCCGTTGCAGCGGCTCTTTTTCAATCGTAATGACACCCACCTCATCGCCCATTGCCTGGCAAGCGACAGGCGTTACCCGGAAGCGGTATCCCTGGGCGGCAAAATTCAACGCGCCATTCAAAACGCCCACAGCCAGATGGCAGACCGGTTTGTCAGATGTGCGTCCGGTACACATCGGGCAGCGCACCAAATTCCAACGCCATTCCGTCCCCGTATCCTTAACCGACACCACCTGATCGCTGACCGTATTGAAAAACTTGGCAAAAAAAGCCAGTCCCAGGCTGATTCGCTTCTCCAGCGACCCTATTTTCATCACTGCTTTACCCGCTTTGGCAACGGAAGCAAAGCGCGACAAACCATCGTTAAATGTTTTTTCACCGGCGCGGGTGGCAAAAACACGCGCCCCTCTGGGACCATACATATCCCAATACGCCTGCTGCAACTTCCCCACATGTTCAAACGAGAACTCTTTTTTCATGTCGTCGGGCGGATAATTGCCAATGTATTGGGATAAACCGGCCAGGTTGAGCAAGGCAGCCACGCCTTTTTCACCAACGATTTCTTCCGTTGATTCTAAAATGATACGGGGCCAGCGGTTGGGGTAGAAGTACTGGTCAGACATGTCTTCCTCCAAAATCGAGTAAACTTGGTGCTGCCTGGGCAAATATAGTCGGATTTTACCCGAAGGTTGAGCCTGCCGCTATTCTCCTGGTTACAAAATAGGGCGATTGCGTACTCTGATCGCCGATGAATGGAATTCATCTGCTGAGACAAGAAACCGGCTGAAGCAGGTTAAAGAATGGCCGTTTCAGTGCGCTTTAGCGTACTTTTTATGACAGATGGTCTTCAACCATCGACGACAAGCACAAATGGGAGTATGCAATCGCCCTAGTACAGCTTGGCCTAAATATACCGACGATTTTCTTACTGGTGCAGTCAGGAGGCCGGCCAAAGCGATATTTGTAGGCTTATTTAAGCCGTCGTGTACTAGTTACAAGACGGCGGGCGGTTTCAGCCGATAAGGCTTGCGCTCTGTTTAACATGCTTGTTTTCCTAAAAAGCGCGGTTGGATGATTAGCTAACGCCAATCGCCCAATCCCCGCCTATCAATTTTAGCTTTTGGTAACAGCCGTAACCACATCCCCACGCAGCGCCATGCAGTTGACCCCCTGAACCACACTCTCCTTTGGCGGTACTTCATCGGCCCGGAAACGGATGATTTTGCCCGATTTGGCAATCAAAAAAATCTCATCCCCATCGCCGACGGTCACTGCACCGATGAGATGGTGGGTCTTCAAGCCAATTTTGCCACCCGCGCCAGGCGCCTTATTGGCGCTCAAGCCAGACATGAGGCGAATGGTTCCTTTGCCGTCCTGTCCCACAAGGAAAACGCCGCTGTCGGGATAAACGGCCGTCACTGCCACCGTGGTATCATCCACCTGCACCCGCATCCCTAGGCAGCCACGTGTGGGAATCTGGCTCTCCATAAACCGGATCGCCTTCCCCTGCTGCGAGGCGATGAGCAAATCGCCATCGCCCGGCGTCCAGCAGGCGGCCGTGAGAGTGCCGCCTTCCTTGACATCATGAAAGCTCATCCCCTGGAGCATGTTGGGGCCAAGGTAGCCGTCGCGCACACGCCGCCCCCAGCCGCGCTGGCTGACCAGGGCGACATATTTACCGCCGCTGGCTGGCAGCGCGACCACAATCCGCTCGTGTGGCCGGAATGGCAGCAGATCGGATAAGGGGTCGCCCCGCGCCCGCACCGGCGCTTCAGCCAGCTTGCTCACGAGCAGGCGGAAGGCACGGCCGTAATTGGAAAACAGCAAAACGGCCTCCGCTTCATCAACCAGCGCCAAAAGGTTGGGGAAATCGGGTTCGGCTATGTCCAAATCAAAAACGCCCATGCCGCCGCGCCGCTGACGGCCGTACAAATGGCGCGGCGTCCGTTTAATCTGTCCCTCCCGGCTGATGGCAATGAGATTCATCGTCGTTGGCGGTTCGTCCGGTTCAACCACAGCAGATTCACGTTTAGCTCTTCTTTTGACGGCCGTTAGCCGCAAAATTTCCACTTCCAACGCCTCAATATAAACGCGGACTTCAGGCGAAACCTGGCTCAAATCAGGTCGTTCCAACTCTTCCATCAAACACTCGCTCCTCGCCAAAAAAGATCACATGGATGGCTGCTTCAGCCCCTCACTCATCACTTTCTTGCGGTTCGGCAATCACTGCTAACACCTGATCCTTCTCTACACTATCGCCCGGTTTTACCTGGACGCGGGCCACAACGCCATCGCGGGGGGCGCGCAGTTCATTTTCCATCTTCATGGATTCCAAAATGATGATCTTGTCCCCTTTTTGCACCACATCCCCTTCAGCCGCCGGGGCCGCGATAATGATACCAGGCATAGGGGATTTGATGATGACGTCACCGTGAACGGCCGTTTCCACCCCCCGCGCCTTCGCCAACCGGTACGCCCGTTCATCCTGCACCGTCACCGAATACAACTCGCCCCGCACCAACACCTCCCACGTCTCATCCCGCTCATCCACCACCGCTTCATACGAACGATTATTCAACAGCAGCGAAACCACGCCTCCATCCGGCAGCGAATGAAAATCAATCGCGTACCGCTCCCCGTTCACCACAATCGTATCATCATGGTCAATCTCAATCACATATTCCTGGTTATTTACCATCGTAATATATTTCATAACAATCCAGACAGAGACAGAGAAATGCGTTCTCTGTCTCTGTCTCCCGCTATCTCCTTAGCCGCTCCCAACGCCCCAAATACTTCCAATTACTCGTATCCCGCATCCCCGGAGCCACAATCTGGCTGGCCTGCTGCCCCCGCTGGTGCGCTGCCAACGTTGCCAAAATAGCCGCTTCCAGTTCGTCCATTACCTCCCGGTCACTCATACTAAACCGTTCCTCGACAAACTTCGTGTCAAACTGCCCCGTCAAAAAACGATGGCTGTCCATCATATGCTGGTGGAAAGGGATATTCGTCTTGACGCCCATAATGCGATATTCCGCCAGCGCGCGTCGCATCCGCAGCGCCGCTTCGCCCCGCGTTTCGCCAAAGCAAATCAGCTTACTAATCATCGAATCATAATACGGCGTCACCTCATAACCAGGGAAAACGCCTGTATCCACGCGCACGCCCGGCCCGGTGGGCAGGCGGCTCGTCGTAATCGTTCCCGTAGACGGCATGTAATTGTTATAAGGGTCTTCAGCATTAATGCGGCACTCAATCGCCCAACCCTTCATCTTTACCTCTTCCTGGGTGATGCGTAATTTGCGGCCCCGCGCCACACGCAGCATTTCCTGCACAATGTCCACACCTGTCACCAACTCCGTCACCGGATGTTCTACCTGTAAACGTGTATTCATTTCCAGGAAATAAAAATGCTTATCCTTGTCCACCAGAAACTCAATCGTTCCGGCATTGACATAATTGACCGCTTGCGCCGCTGCCACCGCTACCGCACCCATCCGGCGGCGCAAATCCTCATCCACAACAAACGAGGGCGACTCCTCAATCAATTTCTGGTGGCGGCGCTGTAACGAACATTCTCGCTCCCCCAGATAAATCGTGTTGCCGTGACTGTCAGCCATCAACTGGATTTCAATGTGACGACCCTCTACGATCATTTTTTCCAGGTAAACCGTGCCATCGCCAAAAGCAGCCTGCGCTTCGCGGCGTGCCGCCGCAATCGCATCCGGTAACTCCGTGGCCGCATAAACCGGGCGCATCCCCTTGCCGCCGCCGCCGGCCGTTGCCTTCACCAACAGTGGGAAGCCAATCTCATTGCCGGCCGCGACCAATTCTTCATCCGTGCCGGGAGCCACGCCGGGGACAACGGGCACATTGGCCGCCATCACCGTTTCGCGCGCCCGCTGCTTGTCGCCCATCGTGCGGATGGCATCGGCCGATGGTCCCACAAAAACAATGCCAGCGTCTACACATGCCTGGGCAAACTCGGCCCGCTCGGCCAGAAAACCGTAGCCGGGATGAATCGCTTCTGCGCCGGATTTTTTGGCAACATCTAGCAACTTATCAATGACCAGATAACTTTCCCGCGCTGGGGATGGGCCAATATGGTACGCCTCTTTAGCGTAGCGCACATGCGGTGCGTACCGGTCAGCATCGGAATAAACAGCTACGGTATCAAGGCCTAACTCATGGGCGGCTCGCAAGATACGCATGGCGATCTCGCCCCGGTTGGCGATAAGGAGTTTGTCGAATTTTTTGGTTAGAAGTCCGTTGTTTCTCATGATTGGTGATTAAAAATTAAAGATTGATGATTGATGATTGCGCAACTGTCTTAATCATTAATCTTCAATCATTAATCTTCCGTTATTTACAAAGGTATATTCCCATGTTTCTTGGGTGGATTTTGGTCGCGCTTGTTTTGCAGCATATTGAGAGCGTTGATCAGGCGAGGCCGAGTCTGGCTAGGTTCGATGACGTCGTCAATGTAGCCACGGCGGGCAGCGGCGTAGGGGTTGGCAAAGTTATCTTTGTATTCGGCGACCAACTCGGCGCGTCGTTTATCAGAATCGTCGGCCGCGGCTAATTCATGGCGAAAGATGATGTTGACGGCTCCATCCGGCCCCATGACGGCGATTTCGGCGGTAGGCCAGGCCAGATTCAGGTCGGCGCGGATATGTTTGCTGTTCATGACGCAGTAAGCGCCGCCATACGCTTTGCGAGTGACGACGGTGATTTTGGGGACGGTGGCTTCGCAGAAGGCGTAAAGCAGTTTGGCCCCGTTGCGGATAATGCCGCCGTATTCCTGGTCTACGCCGGGCAGGAAACCGGGCACATCTTCAAAAACGACGAGGGGGATGTTGAAGGCGTCGCAGAAGCGGACGAAGCGGCCCGCTTTTTCGCTGGATTTGATGTTGAGAACGCCGGCCAGGACCATGGGCTGATTGGCGACGATGCCCACGCTGTAGCCGCCCAGCCGGGCGAAACCGACGACGATATTTTGGGCGTAATGTTCCTGAATTTCGTAGAAGACGCCGTCATCCACGATGAGGTGGATGGCTTCTTTGATGTCGTAGGGTTTGTTGGGATTGTCGGGGATGAGGGTGTCGAGAGCGGCTTCGGTACGCAGGTTGTCGTCTTTGGTGGGCTTGAAGGGGGGGTCTTCCATGTTGTTGGAAGGTAGATAACTCATCATCTCACGGATGAGGAAAAGGGCGTCGGCTTCGGACTCAGCAGCCATATGGGCGACGCCGCTGGTCTGATTGTGGGTCATGGCCCCGCCCAGTTCTTCGAAGGTGACTTCTTCGCCGGTGACGGTTTTGACGACATCGGGGCCGGTAATGAACATGTGGCTGCTCTCTTTGACCATGAAGATGAAGTCGGTGAGGGCGGGAGAGTAGACGGCGCCGCCGGCGCATGGCCCCATGATGGCGCTGATTTGGGGAACAACGCCGGAGGCAAGGGTGTTGCGCAGGAAGATGTCGGCGTAGCCGCCGAGGCTGACGACGCCTTCCTGGATGCGTGCGCCGCCGGAGTCGTTGAGGCCGATGACGGGCGCGCCGTTACGCATGGCCATGTCCATAATTTTAACGATTTTCTGAGCGTGGACTTCGCCCAGGCTGCCGCCAAAGACGGTGAAATCCTGGCTGAAGACGTAGACGAGACGGCCGTCTATTGTCCCCCAGCCGGTCACAACACTATCGCCTAAAATGCGGGTTTTTTCCATGTTGAAATTGCGTTCGCGATGGACGGCAAACGCATCTAATTCATGAAAGGAGCCTTTATCCAGAAGGGTCTCGATCCGCTCGTGGGCGGTCATTTTGCCTTTGGCGCGTTGTTTTTCCAGGCGGACTTTACCTCCGCCCATCTGGGACTCGGCTCGTAATGCGCGTAGTTTTTCGATTTTAGGATCCATGTAATGTTTTTCTCCGCTTTTAAGGCTGGTGTTTATTTTATCGCCAGTCTTTAGTCTTTAATCTATGATCTGTGAAATAGGGTTTAACGGCCGTTCTATTGAGCGCCCACAGGCTAAACAGGATTATTAGTCCATAAAACAAAGCGTTGACCAGCCAGCCGTTTCGGGCTGGCGTGGATTGGGCAAATAAGAACAATAAACCAAGTTCAGATAAGGCGTATAAGCCTAGTAGCGAGGGGATAACAATGCGGGTAAACGGCCGTTTCCGCCACAAGGCAATCGCTAATGACCAAAACAAAACAGTCCAAAAAAGCGCCATCCCCAGGCGCAAGCCAGGAGCGGGGGTTGTGTGAAATGCTGCTAAAGTACGTCTGTTCAGGCCGATTGCCATCACGCGCCCACCGTTACACCCCCCTAATAAAAACACCACCCAGAGCGTCATGGTTACGGAGCGGGGGCGAGTTGAGTTTGTGATCATACAGGCAAATTATATGATAAGGCGACAGGGGGGCAAGGTGGGAGCGGGTGAGCGGGGAAGGATAACTGGCTTACTGGCCGCTTGCAAACTTGCCTGTCCGCTTCATTTACGTGGATAATAGCGGCAAAGGAGTGTGGAATGAATTACCAACAGCACGATTTTGATGAGGGGCATGAGGAGCAGACAACGGGAATAAATCGAACCTTATGGCTGGGGATAGGCGCTCTCCTTTTGTTTTTGATTGGCTTGTGCCTGGTGGGGGGCTTTTTGTTGGCGCAGCAGTTCCTGCGCCGAACGACGCCGCTGACTCCACTGATTATCCCCACGTCGCCGTTGGCGACGGCTGTTGTGCCGCCAACGGTTTTACCTTTAGCGCCTACGGCCACGCTACGTTCGCCAGAAGAGGCAACGGCCGTTCCCATCGGCCCCGGTAATGTGGAAGCAGAGCCATTATCTGTCCCGCCGGCAATTAATGGCGACCTGACAGATTGGGCCGGCAGCGCGGCCGCCGAATCAACGTTCCGCGTGTACAGCCACAGCAGTTGGGATGGAACGGATGACGTAACGGCCGTCTGGCAGCTAGGCTGGGATGCAAACAACCTTTATATCGCCGTGCAAGTCACCGATGACGCCCATGTACAAACGCAAACAGGCAACCAAATTTTCCGCGGCGACAGTGTAGATATGCAGTTGGATACCGATCGCAACGGGGATTATGGCAGCGGGTTAAACCGGGACGATTTCCAGATTGTCTTTTCGCCGGGCGATTTTGCCGGGCTGCCGCCGTCGGCATTCCGCTTTCAGGGGACGGCCGGGGGACAGATTTTAGATGCGCCCGGCCACAGCATTGTTGTCTCCGCCCAACCGACTGCCCTGGGCTATAACCTGGAAATGGCCGTTCCCTGGCGCGATTTGAACTTAACGCCGTCGCCGGGATTGGTCATCGGGCTGGCTTTGAATGTAAGCGATAACGACACGGTGGGAACGGCCGTACAAGAAGTAATGAAATCACACGTCAGCACGCGCCAATTTGACAATCCGGCCAGCTGGGGAACATTGACACTCAAATAGACAAAAAACTAGAGCAAGGATATGCCAGATTGGTTCAATCTCGGAGATTGAACCAATCTAATAACGCTTGCTTCACTGCAAAAACAAATTCAGCGCAATCAACAGCGCAAACATGAGAACGGCCAGAACAAGTACCTGGCGCAAATCCTTCAGCACATACGCATATTCCTGCCGGAATACCTCTTCTGGATTTTGCCGAATTTTGGCCCCATTTTTCTTGGGGGATTTCGCTTCTCTATTGGGGGCTGCTTTACGCACCCGGCGTACTTTTTTAGCCATGAAAACCTCTAATTTAATGATGTTGCCAGGTCGGCAAAAACGATGATTCGCTTGTTGTTAACCTGGTAGGGATAGCAAGATATCAACGTGCTGCTGGCATGTTCGGTTGGCGCCATCACCCAAACATCCGTTGGGTCTACTTGTTGAATCTTGCGAACCACATAAGTATAACGCTGTCGTTCCGTTTCGACGATAATTTCATCACCGGGCGTCAGCTTATCCAAATGGCGGAAAATCTCACCATAAATATCGTTGTGAGCCGATAAAACAAGATTGCCTGCTTCCCCCGGCAGGACGGAACCAATATGCTGCCCGACCCCTTTTTTAAGCTGTTCCCAGTCATCTCCCTGGGAGATGGGGCTGTCCACGCCAATGGCCGGGATTTGGATGCGCCGGGCTTGCTGCACGCTGGGCGTAGGCACAGGCGGCGGGATATAGGCGTTAATGGCGGGGAGCAAATGGGCCGGAATATCGCCAGCTTCGCCCGGTTCGGGCGGACGGCCGTTTACCGGCGGCTTATGTCCACTGGGTAAAATCACCACGTCAATCACCGGAGTAGCTGTCGGCGTGGGCAGAGCCAGGTTCCGACTCGCTTCATGCTGTACCTGGGCCAGTTCCTGGTTCAATTCCTGCCGCGTATCCCACAAGCTGGATAGAACGGCGACAAGGCCGATGACGGCGGCAATTTCGACCAACAACAATAGCTTGTTTGTCACCCACCGCCAGTGGATAAACGGCCGTTCCCTCCCTGACTCTGTTTCTAATTCCGCTGCCTCATCCTCCCCAACTTGCAGCGTAAACTGGCGCATAGCGCCGGTAGGCGCAGCGGCGGGGCGGGTGAACGATGGCGGTTCTGGCGGCGGCGGGTTTAGTCCATCCACTTCCACGACGCGCCCCGATTCCTGCAATCGCTGCAACCGCCGGTGGCGCTGCATTCGCTTTTTTTGGTAGAGAAGCTGCTGTAATTCCTCAACCGATAATTTGTCTGCGGGTCGTTTGTTGTGCATGGAGGAAATGATAAGCTGTAAAAAGGAAAAGGTAAAGCATTGTTCCCGGCGTCTCAGGGACGGCTAACTTCCAGCGGCGGCACATGGACGAATGTATTCGATTGGGCGCCGTCAGACCCGATGACCGGCCGGCGCGCGCCCGATAATTTATCGTAAATGCCGACAATGGTCTGGTAACTGCCGGGAGCCAGTTCCGGCGGAATCGTGACCGGATGCACCTGGATGATTACGTCGCCGGGCTGCCAGCTCCACGAGGGCGCGTCCAAAGCGTCACGCTGGGCCAAAACCCCGCCATCGTCACCCAGTATCTGCGTAAACAAGGCGACGTCGGTTGTGTCAAAAGGGGGCACGGCCGGGCCAACACGGGCGGGGTCATCGGCCTGCCAGATGGTGACGAGGTTGGCTGCTGTGTCCGGCGGTGTTGCTGCGGTTGTCCAGTAAGCGGCGCGCAGGGTTACGGCGTTATCAAAGTTTGCCAACATCGCGTCCTGCCAGGGGAACAGTTGGTCTGGGTGTAGTTCATACAATGCAAAATTGGGGTCGAGATCGTCATTGCGGAGGGAAACGGCCGTCACCGGCGACACAAACCGTTCTAATTCAGGATGGAGCGGGGTGGAGGCGGGGATCAGGATATGGCCGTCGCCCCCGCCGGGAAACAGCAGCGCATAGCGGGCGTCCACCCAACGTATTCCAGAACTGATTTCCGGCGCTAAAACCAGGCTGATGGACGGATCATGGGCCGGGCCGGGATAGACGGATGAGATGACGAACGGCGGTTCAATGCCTGACCGCTCCAGATAGGCCAATTCCTCAACCAGGGTATGCTGGTACGCACCGCGCACGTCCGGCGACTCGCCCCAGCGCACAAAATAATCGCGGGCGGCGGCCCCTCCGGCGAAGAGGAGCCAGACAGCCAAGATTAAAGATTGAAGATTAAAGATCGAAGATTGACGTGTGTTCAATCCCCAATCTTTAATCTTTAATCTTTTTATGACCCAATCGGCAACGGCCGTAAACCCCACCGCCGGCAGCAGCATTACCGCCGGCAGCGCTGCCAGGTTACGCGTTGTGTTGGCTGTCGCCCCGGTTAGCAGCGAGGGCGCGATGCCCATGCCAAACCAGATGAGCAAAAAAGCGTAGTTAGGTTGCCGCCAGCGCCAGAGGGAGATGAGCAAACCGGCAGTAAAGAAAACGGCCGTTACCCCATCAAATACCGGCCGTCCCGGAATGTTGTAGGCCAGGAACTGGTCGCCGTAACCGGGCCAGACAAAGGCCAGCAGCGCCTCGCCTGCATTACGCAGTGCCGGCCCAAAATTTCCGTCGCCTATCGCTTGCAGCGGCCCATCCAACATCGTCAGCCGGGTTTGCGCTGCCGGGTTATTGGCCAGGTACACAAACATGGGGATGACAAGCAGCCCGGTCAGCAGCAGCCCGGCCAACGCCGGCCGCCAGCTTTGCCGGAAGTCCGCGCGCTGCGTAAAAGCCAGATACAAAATGAAAACGGGAAAAATCAGCCAGGCCACCCGCGCCGCCAAATAAATGTGCCAGGTGATGGCCACGACGAAGCCAAAAGCGAGGGACAATCGCCAAACGGAGCGCTTCTCCTTATCCGGCGTCGCTACAATCTGCCAGAAGAACCAGACAGACAGCCCCATGAAAAAGGGCAGCATCCCGGCCCGCAGCGCTTCACGGCTGGAAGCGACGGGCCAAAAGGTAACGGCCGTTATCCCCGCCGCCAACAAAGCCATTCGCCGGTTAAAAGCTCGCCGCGCCCAAACATAAGCCACCCCCATCGCTCCTAAACCAAATAACACGTTCACCAGCCGCAAGGCAAATAAATTCTCGCCAAAGGCCAGCATACTGCCGGCCGCTGTGTAGCTGTACACCGGCTCGCTGCCATAATTGGCCGGAAAATAAAAACGCAGATCGCCATCTAAAACACCCAACGCTTCCCGCCCATGATTGGCTTCGTCATGCGTCAGCCCCGGCGGAATCTCCGTCAGCCGGTAAGTGCGAAAGGCAATGGCGATTAAGAAAATGAAGAGGAGGGGGAACGATTTTTTCATACAGAGGGATGAAGAGTGAGGAATGAGTAACGAGGGATGAGGAGCGATCTGCTAAGTCCTCACTACTCATTCCTCACCCCCTCTTTTTTGGCGACGGCAAACAGTTCGCGCTCGAAGAACCAGCGGAAAGGCGGCAGGTTGAAGGCGATGTAATGCAGACCGGCCAAGACGCTGTTTTCTTGCCGATCTTGTGGCGGCGAATCGAGCCAAACCTTGCCCTTAAATCCGGCTGCTTTTAGAGCGCGGCCCATACTGAGCATATCTTGCTCATTGACATGGACGTGCTGATTGACGGGAGTAATGGCGCGGGGATCGGCCGGGTATTTGTCGCCTTCGCCTAACAAAATGCGAAAATGACGCACCCAGGGGTAAGCATACTTGTCATACCAGCGATTGGGGGCGGTGTGGATGATGAAACGGCCGTTATCCTTCAACACCCGGCGCACCTCCAACATCGCTTCATGCAGTTCCCAGGGATACAAATGCTCCACCACATCAAACATCAGCACCCGGTCAAAATAACCCGTCGGGAATGGCAGCTTCTTAGCGTCCGAGCGGCACACCCCGGCTTTCAGACGGTTATTTTCCTGTTCCACCGCAATCACCTCGCGGGACATTGCTGTCGCCGCCTCGGCATAATCAACTCCATAAGCCTCGACGCCAAGCTGCATACAATGGCGCAAAATCTCGCCCCGACCGCAGCCCACATCCAACAGGCGCATACCCGGCTGCACCTCGGCAACCACAAACGCATCGTGTAAACGGCGCGAAAGATGCTGCCCTTCCGTTTCGATAAAAACGTCATAGCCTTCACATGCCGTTAAGAAATATTCCTCTGTGTACAATTCAGAGGGTAAAGATTTGTTTTCTTTCGTAGTCATATTCTTCCAAGAATCATTGATTTGGAGGCATTATAAATCAGGGCCAAACAAGCGTCAAAGACAGACTGGAACAATACACCGCCTCTTGTCCAAATCTGGCTCTTTCCCATTTTATGTTATAATGCTGCGTGCGAAATAAGGGTAGGTTATGCACAAATGACAACCAGTTCTAAAAAGCGGCGTGCCCGCCCCAGTGTCCGATTGCCATTATGGGCGCTGATTGTGATAATTATTCTGGGTTTACTGATTTTGACGGGGAGCTCCGTCTGGCTTTATCGTACCGTGCGGACAATGGTCTCCACGTTAGAAATCAGCAGTCCTGATTTTGACACGGTCGCCGAACCTGTCCCCGGCGCGGCCGTTACCATTAACGATAACACAACTAATTCAACCAGCAATCCCCTTCCTCTGCTTTCGGCAGACGCGCTCAAACCCTGGTCTGGCAAAGATCGCATCTCCATTTTGCTGCTGGGGATTGACCAGCGCTGTGAAGAAAATGGCCCAGCCCATACCGACAGTATGATGGTTTTGACCATTGATCCGGTGGGACTTTCGGCGGCAATCCTCTCGCTGCCCCGCGATTTGTGGGTGGAAATTCCCGGTTTCCAGCTTGACCGCATTAACCAGGCACATTACCTGGGAGAATTATATGAGTATCCCGGCGGTGGGCCGGCCTTGGCAATGGAAACGGTCATGTCAACACTGGGAATTCCGCTTGATTATTACGCGGCCGTTAATTTTGACGCTTTTATCGAAGTGGTTGATTTGATTGGCGGTATCACAGTCAATGTACCCGATGTGATTGAGGACCCAACGTATCCGGATCGCTGCTATGGGTACGATCCTTTCTCGATTACGGCCGGCAGTCACCGTTTGAATGGGGAAGACGCCTTGAAATATGCCCGTACACGGGCGACGTTTGGCGGTGATGTTGATCGCGCTGGACGTCAACAAACGGTGATGCTGGCCGTGCGCGATCAGATTTTGCAGCTTGACATGCTGCCGCAGTTAATAGCGCAGTCGCCCCGGCTGTGGCAAACGCTCCAGGAAAATGTGCGTACCAATTTGACGTTGGATGAGGGATTGCAACTGGCGTTATTGATGCAGGATATCCCACGAGACAGTATTCAAACGGCCGTTATTGATTACAACTATGTTTATAATGAAACCACGCCTGACGGCCGGCAGGTGTTAGTCCCTAACCGGGATGAAATTCGCCGGTTACGCGACGCCTTGTTCGTGCCGCCTGCCGTTCCTACGCCGGTGATTGAAAATTTACCGGACTTGATGGCCGCGGAAAAAGCTAAAGTGGCTTTGTTCAACGGAACGGCCGTCTTCGGTCTGGCCAGCGATACTCAAATTTACTTACAACAACATAATATCAATGTGACCGAAATCGGCAATGCCGATTCTGCGGCTTACCGTACCACCCAAATTATTGACTATGGCGATTATCCTAATACGACACTGTACCTGACCCAATTGATGGATGTCCCTCCTCTAAATGTCAGCGCGGGCAGCAAGCCGGAGGGCGCGTATGATGTACTTGTCATCATCGGCGACAACTGGAGAGTCCCTGAACCGTAAGCTTATGCTTATGGCGGGCTTTTCCACTGTGAGGCAACGATGAGCAGATATAATCGGTCGTGGATATTCATAGGGGTGTTGTTCATCACCCTGACGGCCTGCCGCCCAACAACAGACAACGAAAAGACTGGCGACGACGCCGACCAGCCGCCGCTGACACCGCAGGCGACGGCCGTTACCCGGCTGGCGACCGCAACCCCCTTCACGACCAATGTCCCCCCGGCGCCCCCCAAACCTACGCCGCAGCCCACCAGCGCTCCGCTTGAAAGTTGGCAACAAATCGGGGGAGCGGCCGTTGGGCTGGAAATCAGCATACCGGTGAACTGGGTCAATCTGTCCGGTGAACTTGACGTTTCCAGCGCCACAACCCCGGTGGGTCTCAGTGTGCTGCTGCTGGCCGATTCACGGCGAACGGGTCTCAGCATTTTAGCCGGGAAGGAATTGGACAGCGGCGCTTTTGGCGTGGGCTTGATTACCAACCAAGTCATGCCGGCCGCCGATCCCGTGGCGGCCCTGACACAACTCATTGCCAAACAAGAGACGGCCGTGACCCCCTTGACCTCGGCCCAGGCCGTCACATCGGTTGGCGAGGCGGCCGGCGCAGTCATGGACATCAGCGGCGATCTGCTGGGGTTATTCAGCGGCGGCGGCGCCAACCTCCGCACGCGGCTCTTCCTCTTTTTATCCCCGCCAGGCAGCGGCGCGGCTGACGACCCTACGACCGTACTCGTCCTTCTCAGCGCGCCGGACAACCAATGGGAACAATATACCGACCGCTTTGACCAAATGGCACAGACTATCGCCATCCACAATGTACAGTCCGGTTACACACTCAACGCCGGCACAGCCAATGTTCTGGGCAGTTTAACCAATGGCAAAGGGAGCAGCGGCCAATTGACCCAAGGGGTGAAAGATGTCTGGACATTTACCATTACTGAGGCCCGCTACGCCACCCTGAGTTTGGATCCCGAAGATGAGGAATTAGATCTCACCTTGAAAATCATTGGCCCTTCCGGCCAGACCATCACCCAGGTAGACGGCGGTTATGCCGGAGATACGGAAGTCGCCGCCGATTTGTATCTGAACGAAGACGGCCGTTACGTCGTTGAAGTCAGCGATTTCTTCAATCAACCGGGGCGCTACATTTTGAGCTTGAACATTGATAAAGAACCCCGCTTCACCAGCGCCGGTGAAATTCGACCAGGGCAAAGCATTCAAAGCGCCCTGCCGGTTAACGCCCAACACGTCTGGACATTCAACGGCGCTGCCGGACAGCTCATCAGTATCGTCCTCACGCCCGATGACAGTCAGATGGATGCTATTCTCAACCTGTTCGGACCAGATGGCAGCCGTTTAGTGGCGCTGGACGAAGGGTTCAGCGGCGACGCCGAAGTCATTTCCGGCTTCGAGCTACCCGTCAACGGCGACTATTCCATTCTGGTGACCAGTTTTGCCGGGAGCGGCGGCCGCTATACGCTAGGCCTGGATGAAGGCGGCGAAGCCACACAAAATTTCTATGATGCCGGCGATCTGGCTTATGGCGATGTCAAGAGCGAAACCCTACGCAGCAACGAAGCCCACGCCTGGTTTTTCTCCGGGCGGGCGGGGGATGTTATAAGAGTTACCGTGCGCCCGCTTAATGATGTTTTGGATCTGGATATATGGTTGTATGACCCAGACATCCAACGGTTAGCCGCCAAAGATGAATTGGCCGCCGGTGATTCGGAGACAATTGAGCAGGCGCTGCCGCGCGACGGCCAATACTTGATTTTAGTACGGGAATTTTTCGGCGCCGCCGGCAGCTATGAAATAAACTTAACGGCCGTCCCGGCCGCCACGCCAAAATTTGCTGGCCAGCTGCGTTACGGTGAAACGGTTGCCGGAACGCTGGCTCCAGAGCAGATGGCGCTCTGGCAGTTTAAGGGCGACGAGAATGACGTCATTGACATAGAACTAGCGCCAGGAACAGTATCAGAAGATGTTGTTTTTGAGCTGCAAGACCCCAGCGGCAGCATGGTATTAGAAGTGGATGCCGCATTAGCCGGACAAAACGAAACACTGAACGGGTTCACAGTCACCGCCGATGGGTTGTGGCGTATCGTGATCAAAGATTTCTTTGCTGAGGAAAGCATGTATTCCCTCACCGTAAAGCGTACGCAATAACCGTCTCCCTGCGCGTTCTCATGTTCTACGTGGGAATCCCCGCCTGAACGCTCCGCACTCACCACGATACGGAACGCCTGACTGGTTATTCCACATGGAGCGTGGAACAAGGGGACTGGACGCCTACCATGACTATTTAATGATTTTGGACAAAGTCAATACGCAGTAAATTTTGGTTGCAACTGGCTCTGGTTTGTAAGCTGTACACCTCAGAAACGGCCGTTCCATTCACCGACTCTAATTGAACATTGTAATCCCGTATGACCGGCGAATCGAATACAAACTGCTCCCAACCAGATGGGCTGTAAGCAGGAGCCGTTCCTACAATCAGACGGGCGTCAATGCCGCTGCCCCACACATGCACTTTGTAGCTCCCGGCCGCCACTGGATTCCGGCTCAGATCCAGCACTTCCCCGGCAATCCCCAACCAGTTACAGCCGGCATTGTTGGCGAAATTTCGCAAGTAGAATGGGCTGATATCTGATTTAGTGAAAGGAAACGCCGACCGCGTAGGGCTGGTCGTTGGCGAAGGGCCGGGCGGAGTCTCGGTAGGCGTGTTCGTCGCCGTGGGCAACGGGGTTCGGGTGGGTGTTTTGGTGGGGAAAATGGGCGTCAGCGAGGGCGTTAACGTGGGGCGGCGAGTATTGGTTGCCGGCGGCACATCCGTTGGCGCCGGAGGAATAGGCGTCCAGGTGGGTAAAAGCAGATTAGGCGTCGCGGTGGGGGTGATCGTGGGAACGACGGCGGCAACGGCCGCGGTGGGCGCAGCCTCGGCTGCTTCCTGACCCCGCTGGGTAAGTGAAGCCAATGGCGTGCGCTCCAGCATCCCCGGCATGAAGAAAACGGCAATAAAGCCGGCAACAACTAACAAAGCCACTACCAAAAACAGGATAGCTATGATGTTCTGTATAATCGTTCCACACCCGCGTCGCCGATTTTTGTTCACGTTTCTCTCTCGTTTAATTTCAAGTATCAATTAGACGAACAATGTCAGCTTGCTGCCATAACCCGTCCAGCCACGATTCAAAAGTTTGCTGCAACATAGTATACCGCATATCGGCCGATAACGGCCGTTGCGGATCGCGTTCAATAAGTTCTACCAGATAATAGGTTGGCACACCTTCGCTGTTTGCCGCGGTGATAACCTCGCTGACCTGGCCGGGCTCCAAAGCAAAGGCCGCCTCTTCGACCGGGGCGATCAACAGGGAGCCGCGCGCAAAATAATCCAGGTTGCCGCCATTCTCGGCCGTGACCCGATCTAAGGAGTACTGGTTAGCCAATGTTCCAAAATCGCTGCCATTACGGATTTGTTGACGCAGTTCCTCAGCCAAAACCGGATCATCCACTTGCAAGTAGCGGGCTTTTACCTGCTCAACCGCGGTGGGAACGTCGGCAGTAACGGCCGTTACCATTTCCCCCGTTAACATCTCTGCCGCCAGCGCCACCTTAAACTCATCCCGCGTCCATTGATTTGCTTCCAGCCAGGCAGCAAAATTGCCGGGATCGCCAGACTCGCCCTCCAACTCGGCCAGTTTCGCGTCTATCTCTTCCGGCGTTACTGAAATCCCCTGAGCGGCCGCCGCCTGGGCGATCAATACTTGCTCAATCAAAACATCCAGAACCAGCGCATGGTAGTTCTCGTCAGGCACAATGCCCAGTTCGATCTGGGCCTGCTCATAACGGGCCAGTTCCCGTTCATAGGCAGCCAGAAAGATGGGCTGGCCGTTGACCAGCGCGGCCAAAGGTTCGGTCGGGGTTGGCGAGGGGGGAACGGCCGTTGGCGGCAGCGAAGTAGGATTGGTTGTTTCCGTAGGTATAGCTATGGGAACGGCCGTTGGCGACACAGCCTCCGGCCCATCTTGATTATCGCAAGCGGCCCCTGATAAGGGGGCTACAATCATCAAGCCCAACATAATAAGGTGACGTGTACTCATATAATTACTCGACGTTTGACTTTATGTTTGGTTATCACGTCGTCAGATTATACACAAAGGTCATGAAGCAAGGCAAAAGAGCGTGCCATTTTCTAAAATAGCACGCTCTTATCTATTCATTAAAGTCGTTTATGTGTGGCTGGCTTCAAATCTATCCCGTCATTGATTCGTCCGCAATCGGGACGGTTTAGCGGCAACGCCGGCTGACGATCTTTGTTGGCGTGAATTGTTTCGTCTTCGCCCGCGATGATGGTTGGACGGCCGTTTCCGTGATTGATTCGCGCCATTCTGGTTAGATTGCGTTGACAGCATAACCTCGCCATAATCAAACCCAGGCAGTTGTCGGCGTTCCAGCCGGGTGCCCAGCGTCTTTTCGATTTTACGTACCATCGCCTCATCTTCCGCCGTCGTAAACGTAAAGGCGGCGCCGGTCTCCTGCGCCCGCCCAGTACGGCCGATTCTGTGCGTATACGCATCAACCGTATCCGGCATGTCGAAATTGATCACATGCGAAATATCGGCCACGTCAATACCGCGCGCAGCGATGTCCGTCGCCACCAGGATATCGTATTTGCCGCTGCGGAAGCCATTGATCGCCTTTTGACGCTGATTTTGCGACATATTGCCCTGCAATGCCGCCGCCCGATATTTCAGCCGCTCCAGTTTTCGCGCCAGATTACGCGCCCGGTACTTGGTCCGAGTAAAAATCAACACCCGCCCCGTCGCCGTTTGTTCCAAAACGGCCGTTGTCAGCTTTGTCTTCAAACTGTGCGGCACCGGATAAAGCGCGTGGGAAACAGTCTTTGCCGGCGCAATCATGCCAATCTGCACAGTAACCGGATTTCTGAGAATGCTGTCCGCCAGCGTGCGGATATCCCTAGGCATAGTAGCCGAAAAGAAGAGTGTCTGGCGCTGTTTCGGCAGGTATTTAAGAATACGGCGAATGTCAGGCAAAAATCCCATGTCACACATGCGATCGGCCTCATCTAACACCAACACCTCCACATGTGAAAAATCAACATGCCCTTCACCAATGAGATCAAGCAGCCGGCCCGGACAGGCGACAACGATCTCCACGCCTTGTCGCAACGCCGCGATCTGCGGCCCTTTGCCCACGCCGCCATAAATGGCCGCGCTGCGTATCCTGGTCTTTGCGGCTAGATCGCCAATTGCCTGATGGATTTGTTCAGCTAACTCACGTGTGGGAGCCACAATGAGGGCGCGCGTCCGGCGCAGCGGCCCCCTGGTTAGTCGTTGTAAAATGGGTAGGGCGAAAGCGGCCGTTTTGCCGGTTCCCGTTTGCGCCAATCCCAGCACATCCCCCCCTTTAAGCACGACAGGGATGGCTTTTTCTTGGATAGGGGTAGGCTGCGTAAAACCGACAGCTTTGATACCGGCATGAATGCGCGGATCAAGAGAAAATTGTTCAAAATTCACGAAGAGGTCTCCTCGACTCAGTGGAGCCAAGTCGCACGCTCAGCCCGAAAATATAACGCTGGTTCTGCCCCAAATTGAGTTTCGGTGGCAACCAAAGCCAAGCAGTATAACTGTTGTCGGCCAGTTACGCCAATTTTCTCATGTTGCTTCCAATACCAGTCAGGCGGTCGGTACAGCCAGCCCCAAATCACTGACAACATAACCGGGAAAAACATCGGCCAAGCGGGGATTGTTAAGCCGGTCGCGGATGAGGCTGCCCAAGACGTCTCGGTAATCAGTAGTGATGGCCAGATCGCCGGGGCCAACAAGCTGCTCGTCGTGCAAGCCAGGCCAGTTGGCATAGACTTGCCCCCCATTAATCCCGCCCCCCATCACCATCATCATATTGCCATGACCATGATCCGTGCCCAAGCCGCCATTCTCC
Source organism: Chloroflexota bacterium (assembly GCA_024275635.1). Taxonomy (GTDB): domain Bacteria; phylum Chloroflexota; class Anaerolineae; order Promineifilales; family Promineifilaceae; genus JACKCC01. Next base: position 40,072 of record JAJRYT010000016.1, read on the forward strand.
TGCACCCGCCGCCCAAATTCAGACATGACCACAAGCGACACCTGGCCCATCTGTGGCCCTAAATCCTCATAAAAAGCCGCCAGCCCCTGTCCCAATTCGACCAGATTGCGGGCCATAATCCCTTCAGCGCCGCCCTGGGCAACGTGCGTATCCCAGCCGCCCAAATCTACGCAAGCCACTTCCACGCCTACATCGGCCTTGATGAGTTGGGCTGTCATTTGTAACGCCTGGCCCAATTCTCGTTCGGGGTAAGCGCGTCCGGCAGGCTGGTAATTTTCTGTACCAATCTGACCCAGCATCTCAATAGCGGCAAAAGCCTGGTTCGCCGTTGTCGTTAACAGCGATTCATCCCGGTCGTAGAGCGTATGCAGAATAGCCTGCATCTGGCCTGCTGTTTCGTCCTGCCCCTGCAGATGGTACTCGGCAATAGATTGGAGCGCTGTGGCCGAAACTGCCCCAGACAGGGAAGCCGGCAGCATGTCGCCCACACCGATGGCCCGCAGCGCCGATTCGCTGCCCGTGTCCAGTGTTGCTAGATGACGGGCTAGCCAGCCGGTGTAATCGCTCACGGCCGCGCCCCGTTCCATCAAATCCATCGCTTCAAAGTGGGAGCGGGTCTCGTCCGGCGAGCCGGTGGCGTGGATAAAAGCCATATCGCCAGCCCGGTAAATCTCGGCCAGTGGGGCCAGCGCCGGATGCAAGCCAAAGAAACCGTCCAGGTCTACCGCCCGGCTGTCGGCCTTGTTGTCATCAGGACGGGAGATGCCAATGGTAGGGCGGCTAACGTAATACTGCTCGTCGCCATGGGGGACAACGATGTTCAAGCCATCGGCCCCACCGCGCAGGAAGATACAGACCAGCGTATCGCCTCTCGGCCCAACATGAGGATCGGCCAGGTGAATGCGAGGCGTCCAGGCCGGCAGGGCGGCAATCTGGTTGCCGAACAATAGGGCAGCGGCCGATTGTAAACTCCCAGCCAAAAATCCCCGGCGGCTTACCTGGGCATATTCATCGCAGTAAATTTTGTTAGGCATACGTACCTCCGGTGGGAAGTGACTAAAGTGACTAGAGTGGGAAGTGACTAAAGTTGAGATCGCTTTCTAAACTTCGCACTTTAGCCACTTCGTACTTTAGTCACTTCCAACTTTAGTCACTTCTTCACATCCACTGAAAAGCGGGACTGGCGATCATCAACGCGACGGCGTCTTTGAGCCGCTGTTGGGTGCGGGGATTATCCAGGCTATCTGCGCCGGCATACTTGGTAAACAAGGTCCGCGTCTCATCGTCCAGCGCCCGCCCCAGCGTCAATCCAGCTAGTAAATCGAGGACGCTTTGACTGTCGTGGGCTTCTCCGGCAGCGACTAATCTCTCAAAGGGAACACCCGCCCCTGGAATCTGGTCGTGAACCAGGGCCAGGGCGAAGTTCCAGCGGGGGAGCAGGTTGGACGCCCAGGCAGGAGCCACGTCGGGGTAGCCATCAGGTGGCGGCCAAAAGAAAGGGAGCTGTCCAAGCTGCTCCAGCCAGCGTATGATTTGGCGGTTGGGGCGCACGTCGGTATGCAGGGCGCGGAGGGCGGAAATCATGAAGGTAAACGGCCGTTTCAACTTCACCGGCGCAGCAGCAAATTCCTCGCTCAAAAAGATGACCCGCAGCAGCGCTTTGATGTCGCCCGCTGTTTCGCGAAAGGTTTGCGACACGCGCTCGACAAGGCTGGGGAGCGGTTCATCGGCGACGAAGCGGCGGACGAGCTTGGCGGCGATGAAATCGGCCGTGGCCGGGTGGGCGGCCAGCATGTCCAGCGCCGCCTCAATCTCGGCTTTACCGCGCCCGACCGGGAAATGCTGGCCCAAAATTTGCTTCTCGCCAAAATCGTGGGAGTCTTCGTTGAGGAAAACTTGGCCTTCATGCCGGCCGCGGCGACGCACCGTCCAGCCGGTCAGTGCCCGCGCCAGTTCTTGCACATCCCGCTGAGTGTAACCGGCATGGATGCCCAGCGTGTGCAGTTCCATCAGCTCGCGGGCGTAATTTTCATTGGGCGCATTTTTTTCGTTGCGAATGTTATCCAGATAAACCAGCATCGCCGGGCTGTGAACGGAAGCGCCTAACAGATCGCGGAACTTGCCCAGCGCGTGCGGCCGGATATGTTCCCGATCATCCACGATTTTAAGGAGGGGCATAAATTTGTTCTTACGCAGGTAGATGTTGAAATGATCGGACCAAAATTCGACCATAGCTTCGTAAAGCTGGCGTTTGGAGTAAAGCGCTCGACCAATGACGGAAATGCCTAATTCGCGGGCGGCGTCTTTTCCTTCCTGCGCGGTTAATTCGCCCAAATCCATGTGGTAGAGGCTCAAGCTGTGTGTCAGGAGGTCAACGGCCGTGTCCTCAATAGATTTCGGGTCGAGTTGAGCTTCCAGGTACGCTTCCATCCCCAGCGCCGCCGCTTGCTCGTAATCGCCGGGACGCGGCCCGTAGCCAGCCCGGTTGAGCAGCCGCCAGATGGGAGCGACCGGCGGCGTTACCTCGCCCGGCAGTGGGGCGATGGGCAAGGCCAGTGATTCGGGCAGGTCGCGCCGGGCTACCTGGCGGCCGACCGCGCTGCACGCGGCGGCGGTAGCAGTAACGGCCGTTACGCCGCCCAGTTTGAGAAAGTCGCGTCTTGAAAGCATATTCGCCTCGCAAGGTTTAGCTGGCCGACTGAGCAGCTGATTGGCTGACCGGCTGACCAGCCGGCTTCGGCAGCCATTTCACCAGGGCAAAAACGGCCGCGCCCACTGCCATCATCCCGGCAATGGGGATAAACAGGAACCAGCCTACAATGGGAACCAGCGCCGCCAGTTCATACACCACAGCGCCGCGCACCAGGTTGGTCAGCTCAGAATTGGGGTGGGCCAGGGGACGGATACGCTCGCCCAGCAGCCGGGCTAAGCCTGCGCCACCGATGGAGCCAATGCCCATGAGCAGGGCGGCTGCGATGAAGGCCAGCGCCTGTACCGGGCCGATATTCACCTGGCTGGCGATGGCGATGAAAAGGGCGAAAGCGGCCGTGACCGGTACGCCCAGGAAAAAACTGCGGCCCGGCGTCTGTTCCAGGCGGGTTTGCACCCGCTGCGTCACGTTGGGCATGAGTAAACTGAGGGCGACCAGCAGCGCGGGCACACTCAAAAGGATACCAATCAAAGAGAAAGTTACGGTATAAACATCGGCCATTTTCCACCATCCTTGCAAATCATTTGCAAATAAGCGACCCGCCGGGCATGAGGCTCAGGTAGGCAAACTGTTGTCAGGATTGGCCCGACGGGTCTAACACTTACCTGACGGATCATACAGGCGCGGTTGCCTAAAGTTGCAATCTATTTGTAAAACAAGTGTAAATTAGGGGGGGCGGTTAGAGATTTGAAGCGATTAAAATCGCGGCTACGGTTGCAAAGACCGCCGGCACGGTCTGGTTTTAGTAGGGCGATTTTGAAAATCGCTTTACGCCCCAGAGGGAAATTTGAAATTCAACAGACTCCGGCGAGATAAGATAATTGAATTACGCCAAGTTGGGTGATCTTGGTAAGCGTTCGGAAGTAGCTTCCCGGTTTTCGTATTTCGTATTCCGTGTTCCGTATTCCGTGTTCCGTATTCCGTATTCCGTGTTCCGTGTTCCGTATTCCGTGCTCCGATTACGGATTACGGATAACGGATAACGGATAACGGATAACGGATTACGGATTACGGATTACGGATAACGGATTACGGATAACGGATAACGGATTACGGATTACGGATAACGGATTACGGACAACCAACCGCTAAGTTAATTACGAACGTCGCCTTAGGGCAACCCATACACATCTGTTTCCGGCTGAATGGCTGACCAGGCAAACCAAAACACCAGCGGGCCGGAGAGTTGGGTCAGACTCTCTCCGGTCAGCGCGCCAGAAACGGCCGTGCCTGTTTGAGCATCCCACAATGTGTTCGTTTCCGCATCCCGCAGCAATCCAGGCTGCTCCGACCAGGAAAATGTTAACGTCTGGTTGGCTGCTTCTCTACGGTAAACCAGAACTGTCCCCAGCGCCTCATCAAAAACCAACAACGCCGGTAAAACGCCAAGCTGGTCGTTGACGACTCCTTCCGCCCGGACTGTTTCTAACGGGTAGGCGCGGGCATTTTTCCCAGCAATCATGCCAATGATGAGGGATTTTCGCGGTAACAAATCATTTTGTTCTAAGTTGCTGGAAAAGCCGGCTGCGCCGCTGGTGTAGTAACCGGCGTAGGGATCAATGATGTCGTCTGCCTGCCGCCCTAACCGTTCCGCCGACAGGATGCGGGTAGCAGGGTACTGCTGTTTCCACTCACCCCAGGCAGTGATGATGGAAGGCAGAACGGCTAACTGCTGCCCGCGCTGTCCGCCGCGAATGGCCTGGCCTACTAGCTGGCTCCAAAAGGTGTTGGTTTGGTGGTCATACATGACTAAATTGTCGCGGTACAGGTAGCCGGACACGCCAAAAGTCAGTTCACGGCCGTTTACCACCCTATCAAATACAATTGCTGAAAAGCAGAGTGGACACCAGGTAATGGCAACAGCCCGCCCGCCTACTGTATCATTCACGATTTCATGCAAACTGAGCAGCCGCACCGGGTAAGCGCGGGCGTCATCTCCGATTTGCAAGGCCATCACTAATTCATCGTCCGGCCATTCAGCGCTGCCCGCGGCCGCGTCTACGAACAAGTCGTCGGTGGCAAAGATGGCGGGAATGTCGTCAATGTCGGCGGCCAGGAGAAGTTCACCGGCATTCAGGCGGCGTGTGGGCGGGGCGAGAGGATCGGGTGTGGGGGAAGGAACGGCCGTTACGGTGGCCGGGATGGGAGAAGATGTGGTGAGGGGAACGGCCGTTCCCCTCACACTATCTTGCTCTAATTGAATAGATTGGCAGGCTGCCAATAACAAAAACAACCCGACCAACAAGTTGATACGCATAAAACCTCAAGCAGTCGGGCCGGGTACAAAACTCAAGATATAGGAAAAATCATTTGGGCAATCTTGTAACTAAGTAATTATGTAATTGAGGGTATCTTCTCAATAAACTGGGGAGATTACAAAAGTTTTAACAACATATTGTCTGCATAGCGCCCGTTTTGAAACTTTTGTAATCTTTGCCCCGAAATTTTGAGAAGATACAATTGAGGCAACAAATTACTCAATTACATAATTACATAATTACGTGGTTCCTAAATCAAGTTATAAAACAAAAATCCATAAATCGCCATCGTCAGCACACCGTCTACCGCCGCAAACAAAATAGCAAAATAAAGCAGGGACGCTGCCTGGCGACGATACGTAAAATACCAAGCCACCCGAATAGCTGCCATTGTAATGAGCGCCGGAACGCCGATCTGTAACGGAGCTTGCAACCAGGTTGGAATCGCCGGAATCCAGGCGGCAAAGGGGACAAAACTGCCAATTCCCGGTATCGTAAGCAGTTTCATGCCCCAATAAACGGCCGCGGCCAACAACAAACTAATCATCGTTCCCAGGCCGGTCAACCTATCCTCGTCCCGCCTCCGTAAAAATGACGTAAGAAACAAGACGAGCAGCGGAAAAATCAGCCACAACATCACCACAATCGGCGACAGTACCGCGCCGGACAGCAGCCCAAAAATCGTTTCCCGCCCAATACGCACAATGTCGCCCCAGGTAGCGCCAGCTAATGCATTTTGAATATCTGGCGCTGTACTGGCAAAATAGATCTGAAACCCGGTAACATCGCCACGTTCCAGCCAGGTGAGGTAAAGTCGGTGGGCATCATCACTGATGATTGCCGGTTTCACCGACGCTTCCGGGGTAAAACTTAGCAGTTGATACCCGGTCAGTTCGCCATTCTGCAAGAACACAACCCCAACCTGTCCCCGTTCTTTACGAAACTCATACAACGTTTGTACGTCAAACGCCAGCGCCAGTTCCGCCTCCGGGCCAGACGACAAATCCAGAGAAACATCTGTCACGGCCGACGTTCCCGGATATTGTCCTATAACCGGGTAAACGCGCGGACCGGCAGTCAGGCCGCTTTCAGGCCGGTATGTATATTCCAGATCAGGAATCCTGGGCGCAATGATGGTTTCCGGCCCAGCCATTAACGCTGGCTGTCCATGAGGAAAGTGAATGTATTGGGTCAGATTCGTGCCTGCTTCCTGTCCAGTACGCACAGAGAGGTTCCAAATCAGGTAAGCTTGCTGTGCGTCCAACCCTAACATCGGCCCAACGAGGTGATCGGTTGTTGAAAGGAGTGGCTCGTAGACAAGCACCTCCTGACCTGGTTGAAAGACACCGTCTGAATAGGCAGCATAGAAAAACCGCGTCGCTTCAAATCCTGGCGGATAATGCGCCCACACCGCATGTAATGTTCCCGAATCATCAACTTTCAGCGTAGGTCGTATTCCCTCCGGGTCCACCAATGTGGGCGATCCTGTTAAATCACCCGCAAGCGCGTACAATCCTGGATCGCGCCGCTGGCCAGCGTACCAAACTGTGAACGCGCCCTGGGCGTCTACTACAACGGCGTAGGAATCAACAATTTTGGCGCCGGAAAGCGCCCGAACCGGCCCGACCACATCCCCTGATGGTTCCATCTGAGCTGTGTAAAGGACGCGCTCGCTAAGCCAAAAAAGATGAAGCGCTTGACCATCCCAAAAGATGGTTGGCTTGTCAGGTTGGGTCAAGGGAATGGCTAAAGTATGTTTCCAAACGATTTCTGCCTGCCGGTTCAAGGCGACCACTGTGGGCTGCGGGCGCTCATTTTCGATCGTAATTAAAAAAAGATAACTGGTCCCATCATCATCCAACGCTATTGTTACTGGATCGGCAATGCTCGTTTCACCAATGGGCAGCCCATGACTCCAACCGGGCGCTTTTAGCCATTCGCGGGCAGCTGTCCCTGAACAAGCTGGCAAAATAACAGCTAAAGCCAATACACACAACGTTGTGAGGTAATTATTTGATCGAAGTTTTATTCGCATCTCTTGACCAGACCTGTGAGGTTTCCAAAACCTCACAGGTCTTTAGAAAAAAATAGGGAGGCGCAATTTGAATCTACGCCTCCCTGCGATGTTATTCCAATTGTCTTACAGGATTTCAAAAAACCATACGCCGAATTAAGTGAACTAAGGCGCTTCAGTCGAAATGCTCTCTGCTAGAACCCAGCCCTGACCTGTAGGCGCATCAATATGATACCAGGTATCGCCTTCATACTGAGCAACTTCCAGAATGGTTATAGCGACGCCGCGTTCTTGCCCAGCAATAATTTTCCCGCCAGGTTGGTCTAGAAAGTTGACCAGGAATGATTTACCGGCCAGATACATTTCGTCGCCAGGCTGCGGGCCTTCTATTGTTTCTTCTTCGGCTTCTACCGGTTCCAGGTTATCCGCTGCTACCCAGCCATCCCCTGTTGGCGCTTCTATTTTGTACCAGATTGTGTCCTGATATAGCGTCGATTCCAGGATAGTGACGGCCGTTCCCCGCTCTTGCCCCGCCGAAATCTTCCCGCGAGGCGCATCATACAAATTCACTAGAAGACTCCTGCCCGTCAACGTAGCCGCATCCCCCACCTCAAACGCACCACTGGTCGACGCGCCATCAGACGTGAATTTATTTTGAGCCGCCGCTTCATCTGCCCGCGCCGTCGCCTCAACTGGCGATAAAACTTCGCCTGCTTGACTACACGCCAGACCTGCCAAAATCAACAAGCCAACCAATAACCATAAAGCTGTACGTGCCTTCATTACACTCACTCGTCCTCTTTTCATCAATTCTTCCCACGCATTCGCGGGTCAAACGCATCACGCAGCCCATCCCCCATAAAGTTGAAGGCTAATGTCGTAAAAACCAGCGCCAATCCCGGAACCAAAACCAAATGGGGATTAGATCGGATACCCGCATACCCTTCGTTAATCATTGCCCCCCAGCTTGGCGTCGGCGGATTCACCCCCAGGCCAATAAAACTCAGCGCCGCTTCAAAGAAAATATAACCAGGAATTGCCATACTTTCGGCAATCAACAGAGGCCCGATGATATTAGGCAGTAAATGCTTAAAAATAATACGCGAATTCGTCGCCCCCAACGCGGTAGCCGCTTCAATAAACTCTTTCTGCTTGTAGGACAACACCTGTCCCCGAGCCAGACGCGCCATACCAATCCAGTTCAGCGCACCCATAGCAATAAATACAAACAACAATCCGCCGGCCGCCCGGTCTAAACTGATCAGAAAACCGGCGACCCCCGTATCCACGCCAGCGCGAGAAAGCGCTTTGAAATAGACTGTCATCAAAATGATAATCGGAAGCATGGGAATGGCCCACAAGAAGTCCACGATGCGCATCATGACATTATCAACCGAGCCACCAGCAAAACCAGAGACCGTACCATAAACAATCCCAATGCCCAAAGCCACAGAAGAAGCAACAACAGCAACAGCCAGAGAAACGCGGCCGCCATAAACGACGCGGCTCCAAATGTCACGGCCTAAAGAATCCGAGCCAGCAAAAAAGATGGTGCATCCCCATTCCAGCGGGGTATTAGCCCAATGACAATCTGGCAGGCGGTCAGTGGTTACGAGATACCCAGTCATCGGTTTTTCACGATTATTAAGGTTGTTTTGCTCTGCAAAATGGTATGGTGTAAATACGGGCGCCGCCAGGGCCACAATCACGACCAACAAAATAAACAAAGTTCCGCCTACGGCAACCTTATTTCGGCGGAATTCCCGAAAAGCATCTTGTGCTGGGCTGCGGCCTTTGGTTTCCTCTTGAATTTTTTCTAATTCTAACTCTGCAATCATCATATCACCTCGCGCAAATTAGCTGTCCGTTATGCTCTTTCGAAGCAAACTGACCGATTGACGGCCGTACACTCCCTAATCATAACGAATTCGCGGGTCTAACCAGGCATAAAGGACATCTACCAGGAGGTTGCCCGCTATCAGCAAAATACCAAAAATAAGAACAAGACTGGTTTGCAAAAAATACTCACGCTGCGTAATGCTTTCAACAAACCGGCGTCCCATCCCATTCAACGCGAAAATAGTTTCCGTGATAAAAGCGCCCGTTATCGCGCCAGCCAACATCGGCCCAATAATCGTTACCACCGGGATCAACGAATTCTTCAAAGCATGAACAATCACAACAGCTTGTTCACGCAGCCCTTTCGCACGCGCTGTACGAATATAATCCGAATCCAACACCTCCAACAAGCCAGCGCGAGTCAAACGCGCCACACCAGCTGAATATCCTGTTCCCAGCGAAAATACCGGCAGCGCGGCATGAGTCCAAAAATCCATCGTCGGCTTCGGTAAAAATCCCAGAATAAATGGCGGCTCAGATCCCCAAAAAGCAATGGGAAGCCAGCCCAACCAAACCCCAAAAATGTAAATCAAGATTGGCCCCAACACCAGACTGGGAATAGATACCCCCAAAACAGCAATAAACGTTGCTGAATAATCAATGAAAGTGTTGTGCTTCAAAGCAGCAATAATGCCCGCCGGGATGCCAATAATAAATCCCACCGCCAGCGACATCGTGCCTAATTGAATCGAAACAGGAAATGTTTCGGCCACAATATCATTCACAGTTTGGCTGCGCAGCCGTAGCATTGGCCCCAAATCCCCTTGTAGCAAACTACCAAAATATCTAAAAAATTGCACAGAAATCGGTTCGTTCAAACCATACCGGTCTTCCATAATACGGCGCATATGTTCCGGCATGACACGGATGCCCACGAAATCAAATGGCCCGCCAGGCATCGCTTGAACTAACAAGAATGTAACCAGGACGACAAGGAATATGATCGGGATTGAAATAAGTATACGGCGGGTAATATAGGTTATCATAAAAGCCTCCCAATTGGCGGACAGTGGTCTACTTTACTAATCCTCTCTCATGGGCTATGCGTATAAAATAGAGAAATTAGGGGGAGCAGTTGTGAAACTGCTCCCCCAGATACTTCATTAACTAAACGGGAATATTAACCCTGGGCAGCCAACTTGGCTTCCTGATCAATGTTCCAATTATACCATTGTGCCCCACCAAAGAGCGCGGGGGTACGGCTGAGCCAAGAATGTTCCGCTACGAAAGCGATGCGCAAGAAGATGGGGAAGAAGGGATATTCGCCTTCTGGCCCAAAGAACATATCTTCGATCTGGGCATACATTTCGACACGCTTCGCCGGATCGGTCTCTTCACGAGCGGCAACGATCATGTCATCAATCTCGTTACATTCGCGCTTCTGACGGTTGCCCGGGTTTTCGCACCAGAGTACGTCGCCAACCCAGTTGTTTTCGTCACCGTAGTCGGGACCCCAACCGAGCGTCCACATGTGCGGCGCTTCCTCGTCGGGGGTGCTGCCGGAAGTGGCGGTCAGCAACTCGCTGAACGACTGCTGTTCAATCTGGATCAAGTCGGCGGAGCAGCCGAGGTTTTCTTCCCAGTTGGCCTGGGCGAACTCAATCCAGTTGAGCGTGCTTTGGCCGCTGTAGCCAAGCAGTGTGACGGTGGGGAAACCCTCACAGTTAGGGTAGCCGGCTTCAGCAAGCTGGGCGGCGGCGAATTCAGGATCGTAGCCAACGCCGATTTCGTTGATGGGCGGCGCGCCAAAGATGCCTGGAGGGGCAAAGTGCTTCATGGGCAGGCCCTGGCCTTGACGGACGGTTTCCACGAATGTGGCGCGGTCGAAGGCGGCGCCGAAGGCGCGGCGGACACGGGCATCATCGAACGGCGCTTTGGTCATACGGAAGCTGATGTAGAAGACAGCCAGATCAGGAATCTGGACGGTTTCATCGCCGTATTGATCCAGGTGCGCTTGCAATTCAGCATCGGGAATACCAGAGGTCTCAACTTCGTTATTGAGCCACAAGGCGTAGCCAGTGCTGGTGTCGGGTACTACATTGATCACGGTTTTCTCAATGTTGCCGCTACCCTGCATGTCTGCGGGCATGAGGGGGTTGCGGACAGTGATACGGCGGACGTTGTGAACCCATTCATCGAGGACGTAACGGCCGCTGGTGACGATATTACCGGCTTCAATCCAGCTGTCGCCATTTTCTTCGATAGCCCATGACGGCACAGCCGCCATCGTCCACATCGGAGTCATGACCATGAAGTAGCTGGCGGGGAACTCAAGTTCGATTTGCAGTGTGGCATCATCAAGCGCGGTTACGCCTACGCCATCCCACAGTTCCTGGGGAATATTTTCCGGGTCTTCAGCGTCTAATACGGCCTGGCAGCCCAAAAGCTGCGGCGCAATCACGGTGCTGTAATAAGAACCAATGTTGGGATCGCAGGCGCGCTTGATGCCAAAGACGAAGTCATTCGCTGTCACGAAGCGGGGATTACCGTCTGCATCAACTTCTTGCACGGTCTCGCCGGTCACAGGATTGTGCTTCACCCAGGGGATGTCGGTACGCAGATTGAACGTGTAAACTAGGCCATCATCGCTAATATCCCAGCTAGTGGCCGCTTCCGGCACAACTTCCGTTGTTTCCAGATCGACGTTGGTCAAGTTCACGAACAGGTTCTCGATGTAGTTAATGGAAACCACATCCTCGCCAACCTGCGGGTCAAGTGTAGGAATGTCAGTCGTGGAATAACCGTCCAAGGTAACCGGTTCTACCATCGCTGGCTCTTCGGCCGGGACTTCCACAATGACCTCTTCGGTCACTACGCGAGTCACTTCAACCTGCGCGCCTTCTTCGATAACTGTCTCGGTTACAACGCGGGTCACTTCCACGGGAACTTCGACGGTTTCCGTGACGGTTTCCGGCTGACAAGCCACTACTAGAATGGCAACCAACATCAGCGCAACAATCAATAAACTTCTCTTCTTAAACATTTTTTGCTAAACCTCCTCCAATTTAATGGATTTTTGAGTAAAAAATAATCATAAACCGTTGTTCATTCTATCAATATCTACTGTCCGCGCACCACCTCCTTAAAATCACGGTTTCATCCAGATTGGTTCAATCTTCGAGATTGAACCAATCTCATATAGAGATTATTTAAATTGCTCTGCATGATGACACGCCACCCAATGGGCGGCGCTTTCCGTACCCATATTTCGGAATTCAGGATCAACTTCAGAGCAAATATCAGTGGCATAAGAACAGCGAGGGTGGAAATTACACGCCTTGGGCGGGTTGGCCGGGCTGGGCACGCCCCCCTCAAGAATCAAACGCTGGCGCTTGGCTTCTTTTTCAGGGTCGGGAATAGGAATGGCGGAAAGCAGCGCCTGTGTGTACGGATGCAAAGAATGATCAAAGATCACATCTTTATCACTTAACTCTACAATCTTGCCCAGATACATGACGGCCACGCGGTCGCTAATATAGCGAATCATAGACAAGTCATGAGCGATAAAGAGATACGTCAACCCGAGATCGTCTTTCAAATCATCCAGCAAATTAACAACCTGGGCCTGAATAGATACGTCTAGCGCCGAGATAGGCTCGTCGGCGACGATAAAGTCGGGATTCGTCGCCAGCGCGCGGGCCACGCCAATGCGCTGCCGCTGACCACCGGAGAATTCATGGGGGTACCGATTGATAAAATAAGGGTTCAAGCCCACGATTCTAAGCAGTTCTTTGACGCGCTCTTTGCGGCTGTTAGCGTCGCCAATATTGTGAATCTCCAGCGGTTCGCCAATGATGTTGCCGACGGTCATACGTGGATTCAGGGAAGCATATGGGTCCTGAAAAATCATTTGCATATGGCGACGGGATTTACGCAGTTCGTTTTGTCCTAACTGAGTCAAATCTTGTCCCCGGAACAACACTTCACCATCTGTTGGTTTTAGTAACTGCAAAATGCTGCGACCCGTTGTAGATTTACCACAACCACTTTCGCCGACTAACCCCAGTGTCTCCCCTTTGTAAATATTGAAAGAAATGCCATCGACTGCTTTCACCGCGCCGGTCTGACGACGGAACACACCCCGAAAAATAGGAAAATGTTTTTTCAGATTGTTGACTTGAATGAAGATTTCTTTTCCGTTTTCTTGACTCATGCGTTTACTCCAAAACCAGTTTCTTCACGGAGGTCTTCCCAGCGCCAACAAGCAGACAAACGATTGGGGCCTGTGGACATAAGGGCGGGATTTTCTTGTTTACATTTATCAATAGCGTAGGGACAGCGGGGGGAGAAAGGACAATGTTGGAAATTTTGCCGAAGGTCGGGAGGCAAGCCCTCGATGGAGGCTAATCTTTCTTGTCCAGTGGCATCCAACTTAGGCATTGAATGCAGCAGTCCTAATGTGTAAGGATGTAATGGTTTTTTATACAGGTCGTGAACTGGCGCTTGCTCAACGATGTAACCGGCGTACATGACGGCTACTTTGTCTACCATGCCGGCTACCAGCGCCAGGTCATGGGTGATCCAGATAATAGCCATGCCCAATTTTTCTTGTAGTTGTTTGACCAGTTCAACGATCTGGGCTTGAATGGTGACATCGAGCGCTGTGGTTGGTTCGTCAGCGATAAGAAGGGAGGGGTTACAGGATAAGGCCATGGCGATCATGACCCGCTGACGCTGCCCGCCAGAAAATTGATGGGGGTAGTCTGATAAACGACCTTCAGGGTTGGGAATCCCGACGAGGTCAAGCATTTCAGCGGCGCGTTTTTTGGCCTGATTATCATCCATACCAAGATGCAATTTGAGTGATTCGGTTAGTTGAAAGCCAACGGTCAATACGGGATTGAGGGAGGTCATCGGGTCTTGAAAGACCATGGCCATTTCACGCCCGCGAATATGGCGCAGTTCTTCGGGGTCCATGCCGATCATGTCACGGCCGTTAAACAAGGCCTCCCCACTATCCACACGCCCAGGCGGGCTGGGAATCAGACCCATGATGGATAACACACCGACTGATTTGCCAGAGCCGCTCTCGCCTACAATGGCAATGGACTCCCCTTCGTCCAGGGTGTAGGAAATGCCGTTTACAGCATTCACAACACCTTGTTCCGTATAGAATTTGGTTACAAGCTCACGGACTTCGAGTAAATGAGTCATAATACTCCGTAAAACGCAATAGCTGTTTTCTTTATGTTAATTAGGTGACGTCCCAAATTAATTCGACTTTTTTAGATGGTAATAAATGGGTGATATATCTCTCCTTCCAGGAGCTTTGACTATACCTTAACCAAGGGGATTTAACAAAATGAGTGTCTAAGGATTGCGCTTGTTGTGTCATTGAAAATAGTTTTCCTAAAACTACTGTAAACTAGTCTATATGAAACAGTTCAAGTCGTCAATTCGGAGACATTTTGGCGGTAAGTTGGGGGCAAACGAAGTGGTTAAGAGGGGCAATCAGAGCGTGCATTTCCCCAGAAACCCTAAGTTTCCGGGGAAATATTTGGCGCTGGATTCAGGCGGATTGGGGTAAGTGGATGGTAAAGGTACTGCCGCTGCCAGGTTGGCTGTCCACTTCAATACGACCGTTATGCCGTTCCACCACAAACCTGGCAATTGTCAGCCCCACGCCCAGTCCGGGAAACAGGTGTGATCCCCCTTATGTTTCCAGACGCACGAACGGTTCAAAAATACGCGCTTGTTCTGCCGCTGGAATCCCGATCCCGTTGTCTTCAACGGCAATGGCAATCTCATTATTGCCATTACTAAACACTTTGATCGAAATGGGGGCTTTATCCGGGTTAAATTTGAATGCATTTTCGGTGAGGGCGCGCACTGCCAGCGTCAACGCGCGTTGGTCGGCATAAATCGGAGGTATGTTGGGCGGCATATCCACTGTAACGCCGCTGGCATTGCCATTCAATGTCGCCCGCGCTGTGTTTAGCGCTTCAATTAACACATCCGACAAATTCACATAGGTGAATTCCAAAGCTGACGGATGCATCTCATACATAACGATCAAATCATTGGTTAAGCCCACCATACGTTCTACATTGCGTGTAATTGATTCCATGGCCGCTGGCAGCGAATCGCCCTGGATCGCACCCTGATTTATCAATCCCAGGAACCCGCGAACGGCCGTTAACGGGGTGCGCAGCTCGTGGGACAACGTGGCAATAAACTGCGTGCGCAGTCTTTCTTGTTCAGCCAGATCGTCATAGGCTCGTTCCAGATCAGTATTCCTGAGATTCAACTCCTGGATGACCGCTTCATCATTACGGCGCAAATGACCAATAATTTGGCGCAGTAAATTACGCAGCAAATAAGGATTCACCTGCGCCACCTTCATGAACGCTTTCTCGTTAATCGCCAGAACCTGGCATGACGTTCTGGTGCGAATCGTGGCTGTGCGCGAAGTCTCGCCCATGAAGGCCATCTCCCCAAAATAGCTGCCGGAGCCAATCGTATCTATTAAAATTTCCTGCGCTTCGTTGGCATGAACAAAAACGTCTACCTGGCCCTGAGTGATGACAAACAACGTTGTCCCTTCTTCCCCTTCGCGCACAATATCAACCCCGGCTTCATACGATTGGCGTTGCGCCGCCTGGCTGAGCATGTGAATATCTTCCTCACTCAGTTCGGGAAAAGCATTGTGTAACAATTTGACCGGTTCTATTTCAGTCACAGCGAAACCTGCCTATCTTATCGCCAGATGCATCCTGGGGACGGTGGGTGTTGGATAATGTATGCCAAGCATACCATCAAGCGGCTATAAACGGCGTTTTTTTTTACGCAGCCTTCACTACAACAACAAATTGAAGCTATTACTTTTGTACTAAACGGCTATTTCCTGCTTTCCCATTCGCGGCGCAGCAGCCCATACAGAAGCATATCGTAGCGACGGCCGTCTCGCTGCAAATGTTCCCGGTAAACACCTTCACGAACAAACCCTAATGATTCGTACAACCTCACAGCCCCTTCATTATAATTAAAGACGGTCAGGCAAACGCGGTGCAAGTTAAGTTCCCGGAAAGCATAATCCAATCCCAATTGCAGCGCATCACGGCCGTATCCCTTGCCTCGATTATCTGCCGCCCCAATGGCAATGCTAATGAAGGTCGTGCCATGCGTCCACATGATGCCATCCAGTTCCAGCAGACCGATTAGCTCGTCGTTGGCTAACGGCCGCATCCCAAACAAAAACGTCATCTCTCCCTTCTGCCCGTCCTCAATCCGTTTCGTCAACTGCGCTTCGGTCTGCGGATAAGCCGGAACAGAATCATACAAGCGTAAAAAATCAGCGTCAGCCCACCATTTACTCATCACAGGGATATCGGCGAGGATAACGGCCGTTAACCGCACCCTCTCTCCACGCAACAAATTCGATTGCAACATCAATCCACCTCCAATCCTTGAAATTTTATATTGCCAGACGTATGATTCCTGTAGACCAAATGGTCAATAGTCAACTTCCAAATTGCCAATTGCCGACGATATTCTCCGGAGCCATCATTGACAATTAATAATTGACCATTAGCAATTGACAATCCAAACGAGGAGAAATCATTCCCATGACCCAATCATACCCCATCCACATCCATGACACTCACCGCATCCAGACCAGTCAGCTCGACGTTCCGCCGCGCCTGCTGCTCGGCCCTGGCCCCTCCAACGCCCACCCGCGCGTTTTACAAGCCCTGAGCATGAGACAGGTCGGCCACCTCGACCCCAAATTCATCGAGCTGATGAACGAGGTTCAGGAACTGCTGCGCTACGCCTGGCAAACCGACAACCCATTCACCATCCCTGTCAGCGGCACGGGCAGCGCGGCCATGGAAGCCAGCCTGGCCAACACCGTCGAGCCGGGCGATGTCGTCCTCGTCGGCGTTAACGGTTACTTTGGCCTGCGTTTGGTAGACATGGCCAGCCGTTACGGCGGCAACGTGCGTCAGATTGACAAGCCCTGGGGCGATGTTTTCAGCCTCGACGACATCCGCGCCGGGCTGGAACAGCATCGTCCCGCCATCCTGGCCCTGGTTCATGCCGAAACATCCACCGGCGCGCGCCAGCCGTTGGCAGGCGTCGCCGATTTGTGCCGCGAATTTGACTGCCTGCTGCTGATTGACAGCGTCACCAGCCTGGGCGGCGTGCCCCTCATGCTCGATGAATGGGGCGTAGACGTGGCCTACAGCGGCAGCCAGAAATGCTTGAGCTGCCCGCCCGGCATCGCCCCGCTCACCCTCGGTCCGCGCGCCGTAGAGAAGCTGAACAATCGCAAAACAAAGGTCGCCAACTGGTATTTGGATATGTCCATGTTGAGCAAATATTGGGGCAGCGAGCGCACCTATCACCACACGGCGCCCATCAACATGAACTATGCCCTGCGCGAAGCGCTGCGCCTCGTCGCCGAAGAGGGACTGGAGGCTCGTTGGGCGCGCCATCAAGCCAATGCCGAATTGTTCTGGGACGGCCTAGCCAAGATGGGGATTGAATGCCTCGTCCCGCATGAATACCGCCTGCCCAGCCTGACCACCGTGCGCGTGCCCGATAGCGTGGACGCCAAAGCGGTCGCCGGCCGCCTGCTGCGCGAATACAACATTGAAATCGCCGGCGGTTTTGGCCCGTTAGCCGGGCAAATCTGGCGCGTCGGCCTCATGGGCTTCAACAGCCGCCCGGAAAATATAATGCTCCTGCTGGCGGCGTTGAAAGAAGTATTAAATCGCTAGGCGTCAGAGTGTGCGGAACTTTTGTTGATGCGCCTTTGTCGCCGAATGAAATTCGACGCCTGAGATATGAAACGCGCTGCAAGCGCGTTAAAGCGCCTGTTCACCAGAGCCATTAGTGCGCTTTAGTGTACTTTTTGTAGCAGACTGGGTATCTTCTCAATAAACTGGGGAGATTACAAAAGTTTTAACAACATATTGCCTGCATAGCGCCCGTTTTGAAACTTTTGTAATCTTTGCCCCGAAATTTTGAGAAGATACCAGACTGGGAATTCATTCCTAGTCAATTGGGCGATCATCAACATAAATTCCGCGCACCCTAGGCGTCAAACGGGATTGTATATCGGCAATCAATCCGTTATCATGTTCATTATGAGCGAGGACAACGTGTCATCCATTATGACGGCCGTTCACAACTGGTGTCAGACGCGCCCAGTGCGCTTGTGCGTCTTGTTTGGCTCCCAGGCCACCGGCCTAACCCATCCGGCTAGTGATGTAGACCTGGCCGTCTGGCCGGCCGAGCCGCCCGATTCGCGCGCCAAATTACGCTGGCTGGTTGAACTGCAAAACTTACTGGATAAAGAGGTGAGTTTGGCATTGGTATCGCCCGATTTAGATCCGGTGTTGGGGATGGAGATTGTCAGAAACGGCCGTGTCATCTTCGCCGTCGATCCGGAATTGTGGTCTAAAGAGCGCGCCCACCTCTGGCACGCTTACAACGACAGCTTACCCTTTCGCCGCGCCGCTCGCGAACAACTGCGCCAATTTGCCGAGGAGATACGCCGTGACCAGTGAAGTGCTTCTACGTAAACTTGCTTACCTGCGTCAGTTGTTGATTGATCTAGCCCCCTACCGCACGGCCACGCTGTCCGAAGTAATGGCCGAACATTACAAACTAGAACGATTGCTGGAATTGCTGGTAGCCGCCGCCACCGACACTTTATTCCACCTCCTGGCTGAAAAGGGAAAATCGCCAGACAGTTATCGCAATGCTTTCAAAATGGCGGCAGACGAAGGCATCCTTCCCCCCGCTTTGAGCCAACGATTGCAACAAGCCGCCGGGATGCGAAACATCCTCGTCCATTTGTACGAAGGTATTGATTATGCCATTCTGCGGGACAGTATTGAGCCAGCCTGGAAAGATTTCACCCAATTCATCACCCAACTTGAAACCAGACTCGATGAGTAATCCCACCCCTGTCAGTCAGGCGCTGTCCCAGATGAGCATCCCCCACCGCCAGTTCCGCCATCCGGGGCCGGTGTACTCGCTGGAACAGGCGGCCCGCGAACGGGGCCAGCAGCCAGAACAAATCATCCGCTCCATTCTCTTCCGTCTGGCCGCCGACAACTTCGTGATGGTGTTGATGGCCGGCCCCCGACAAATCAACTGGAAAACTCTGCGCCGACATTTGGGCGAAAAGCGGCTGACGACGGCCAGTGAGGAAGAGATGCGGCGCATCACCGGCTACGAACGAGGAGCGGTGGCGCCTTTTGGCCTGCCTGCGCCGCTACGCATTCTGGCCGATGAAAGCATCTTTGTCCCGGAGGAGGTATCGCTCGGCTCTGGCGTGCGCGGAACCACCATCATCCTCAAAAGCGCCGATTTACGCCGGGCGTTGAGTGAAGTAGAAATTGCACGATTAGGCAAAGGTAGCAAATAGCTGCTTGATGAAACAAGGGGGGCATTTGTGTATGAAAGAACTTAACAGCCGGCAAAAAGCGCTTACCTGGCCATACCCTCGCTACAAACATTTCCAGACGGAATTGCGAAAAACTGCAACAGCATGGTTTGCCGAACACAGTTTCCCTGTATCAAAAAGGTTGCCGTACATCCTGGCCGATCGTGCCCGGTGGCCGGACAATATCATTGTGCCCGCGGTCGCTGACTATATCCAACAAATACAAATTGAACGTTCAACCCAGGGAAAGGGGTTCGCTCTGCATAAATACATTCATCATGGATTGAGCAGCCAAGCCTTACTTTTCAATCTTATCGGCCCATTAATCGTGCAAAACGATTTAGTCCTTTTGCAGTCACTCATCAATTCTCAGGGGGTAGGATGGTTAGAGAAGAACGCTTTTGCCCAATTTGAATACGAAGACCGGATGGTTTTTCATGAAGATTATGGACAACCCACTTCCATTGACCTAGTTCTGACGGATGGAACGGGGCGGCCACGGATTTTTATTGAAAGTAAATTCACGGAAACTGAATTTGGCGGCTGCTCTGTTTACAAATCTGGAGATTGTGACGGCCGTAACCCTGTACATGACTTTTCCCTATGCTACCTGCACCACGTCGGGCATCGTTACTGGGAGATGCTCGATAAATTCAGCTTTCTCAAAGGGCCGTTGCGCGACGAGAAAGTTTGTATACTAACCCAACATTACCAATTCTTCCGCTGTGTACTCTTTGCTTTGGCCCACGATGGTCTGTTCGTTTTATTGAGCGACGAACGCAGCCCCGTTTTTAGCTGCGATGACCCCCGTGGTCGTCGCGGATTGCTGCCATTTCTACTTTCGTTTATCCCTGAATCAAGCCAAGCTCATGTGTTAAATATCAGTATCCAACAGGTCGTTACGGCCGTTAAAGATTCTGGGCGACACCCCTGGATCACTGAATTTGAAAAGAAATACGGATTGACATGAGGATTCTTCCATGATCAAAACTAACTTTTCCATCATTCGCAAAGAATACTCCGGCACGGCCGCTAAAGAAGACGTCGCCGCCATCAGCCGCCACCACCGCATCCAGGCCAGCCCCGGCTACCGCGCCGCCGCCCGCTACGTGTTGGCCGAACTGCAAAAAGCGGGGCTGGATGCCGCCATCGAAACCTATCCCGCCAATTACGAGACGAAATTCTGGAACGCCCGCTCCTTCCAGGAATGGTCAGCCACCCGTGCCACCCTGCACCTCATCGCGCCGGAAAAGGAAGCATGTAAACTGGCCGATTACCGGGAGGAAAAAATCGCCCTCATCCAGCGCAGCATCTCGTTCCAAGGCGAGGCGGAGGTTGTGTTGTTGGAAAATGGGCTGGAAACGGCCGATTACGCCAACCTCGATATCGCCGGAAAAATCGTCCTGACCAAGGGGGCCGTCCCACGGGTGCGGGAACTGGCAGTGGAACGATTTGGGGCGATTGGCATTTTGTTTGACGGCATGAATCCCGCGCCGCCGGTGCGCCAGCCGATGGATTTGGCCGACGCCCGCCAGTACACCTCGTTTTGGTGGACGGGAAGCGAGCGGCAGTGTTTTGGCTTTGTCCTGACGCCGCGCCAGGGATTGTGGCTGCGCGGATTGCTGAAGAAGCAAAAAGTGACGGTTAAGGCAGATATTGAGTCGCGGTTGTATGATGGGGAGATTGAGGCGGTGACGGCCGTCATCCCCGGCGCCGAAAAACCAGAGGAAAGCGTCCTCCTCGTCAGCCACCTCTGCCACCCCCAACCCTCGGCCAACGACAACGCCAGCGGGGTCGCCGCCAACCTGGAAGCGGCCCGCACCCTGCATAAATTGATTGCTTCCGGCCAACTACCGCCGCCCAAACGCAGCATCCGCTTTTTGTGGATGCCGGAGATGACCGGCTCCTACGCCTACCTCGCCCGGCACGAAAATGAAATTCCGGGCATGATCGCCGGGCTGAACCTGGATATGGTGGGCGCAGACCAGGAACAAACCGGCGCGGTGATGGTTTTGGAACGGCCGCCCGACGCCGCTGCCTCATTCACCGTTGATTTGCTGGAACGATTGCGTGAGGAACTGTTCGACGACGTGCCCACACATGGCGGTCTGGAAAGCTACGCCCATTTCCGCACCGCCACCACCGGCTTCACTGGCGGCTCGGATCATTACATCTTCTCCGACCCGACGGTAGGCGTGCCCATGCCCATGATTATTCAATGGCCGGATAAGTTTTACCACAGCACGGACGACACGCTGGAGAAGGTCAGCCCGGAGACACTGAACCGCTCCGGCTCGTTGGCGGCGGCGTATGCCCATTTCATCGCCGCAGCCGACGAAAAAGAGACGAGGTGGTTAGCCTATGAGATGCTGGCCCGATTCCAGGCGCAGGTGGCGCAGGTGGCGCACACGGCCGTCTGGCAAGGCCACAATCCCTACCCTAAATTGGATTACCTGTTAGAGCGGCAGGGAACGGCCATCCACTCGCTCCTCCGCCTCCACCCCCAGGCTGATTTGACGGCCGTCCTCCGCGAAACCCGCCAGCTCGTTACCCAAGCCGCAAACCGGGCCCGCTCAATGAACCATGAACCATTGAACCATAAGGCAAAAGAGTTGGATGTGTGGGAACAAAAAGCCGCCGCCCTCATTCCCCGGCGAACCAGGCGCGGGCCAGGATTGGCGATTGGGGCAATGGCGGAATTGACGGCCGCAGAACGAGATGAATGGCACGCCTTCACCAAAGGGCGCCAAGGGGCCTACACCCTGGGGGCGCTGGCCGAATATTGGGCTGACGGCAACCGCACGGCTCTGGAAATCATTGACCGAATCGAGATGGAAACCGGCATCCGCGATGCCGAACTCATTGTGCGCCAGTTTGAGATGTTAGCAAGGTTAGGACTGTTAACTTTTATGCTGTAATTTAGAATAGTTCGATTCGTCTCCCGGTTTAACCGGTTGCATGTAGAGGGGGAAACCATGTCCGTACCTGATTTAGTTAACGCCAACAACCAGTTTGGCTTTGATTTGCTGGCCAAGTTATCCACCAACGCGCCGGGAAAAATATTTTCATTTCACCGGCCAGTATTGCGTTGGCGCTTTCAATGACCGCCAATGGAACCGATGACCCAACTTCTCAGGCGATGACCAATTTACTGCGATTAACCGGACTGGATTGGACGGCGATCAACCAAGCGCACGCTGCTTTGTGGCAAGCGCTCAACGGGATTAATCCCAAGGTTACACTGTCCATGGCCAATTCGCTGTGGGCGGAACCGAGTTTCCCTTTTAGAATGGCGTTTCGAGATGCCGTCCTAACCTATTACGAGGCAGAAATTACAAACCTGGACTTTGGCAATACACACGCGGCCGCCCAAACGATCAACCAGTGGGTCAAAGACAAAACCCAGAAAAAATCAAAAATCTGCTCAAACCCACCGATTTGATCGCGGCTGTTCTCGTATTGGTGAATGCCATTTACTTCAAAGGGGAATGGGCTGATCCGTTTGATAAAGCACAGACAAAGGACGGCGACTTTTATTTGGTCAACAACACGGCCAAAACTATGCCGATGATGTCGCGCCGTCCGCGGCCAGGACAAGACTGGCACCCCGCTTTTGCTAAAATTGGCCGGGAAAAGGGCACAATTATCTTGCCTTGCTTTAAGATCGAATGTGAAAAAAGCTTACTTGGTCACTTCGCAGACATGGGGTTAACGGCTAACAATTTCAACCGTATGTCGGATACGGAAGGCTTTTTCATTAGCAAAGTGATTCACAAGACGTTTTTGGACGTGAATGAGGAAGGGGCAGAAGCAGCGGCGGCAACGGCGGTTGTCATGAGCCGGGGTTTGTCCGCACCTCCGTTCAAAATGGTCGTCGATCGGCCGTTCTTCTGCGCCATTCAGGACAATCTAACCGGAGCCATCCTATTCATGGGCACGATTTACGAATCGGAAATCACATGATGCAAGCATTTTAGATTTCTGTGACTACCATTCCACTTTGGGGCGGTGTTCCTGGCAGATGGTGATGAGTTCGAGGAGACGGCCGTTTTCCGCCAAGCCAATAATCAACTCCCGCGCCATCGCACTCAACTTCTCGCTAAAATCCCCCTCGCGCAGATCCATCTCAAACAAGATGTCCACCAACTCATCCTTGCTGAAATATTTAGTCAGTTTTTCGCGGAAATCATACAGGTCACGGCCGTCCACGGTGGGCAGGTTAGCCAATTCATGTGTGCTGGTTGACGGCTCAATCCTGGATTGGATAGACAGCATTCCGGTTTCTGGCTTCACCATCATGTAAAACGTCCGCTCCAGCGTGTGAATGCGATCTGTCTTGTCCGCATATTCAATAACCAGCTGCATGGGTACATCGCTGCCATGGGCGCGAGGAACCACATCCAGCCAATGGCTGTAATCGCGTCCAGGCTGCAAGGTAACAACGGATTGGGTGCGGGCAGTTTGTCCCTCGAAGCGGTCATCCTTGAGAGCGACATGCAGGCGGCGGGCCACGCCGAAGCCATCGTTGCGCACGATAAAATTCAGCCTGGCCCAGGCGTCGCGGATTAAATCTGATTCCGGCTCTACCTCGATGGTCAGGATGGCTTGTTGACGGTAACGAGCCACTTCTTTTTCACTACGGCGGCGGCGCTCTTTCTGGCCGGTTTCGGCAAAGGCGCGGGCAGCTTGCTCCCAGGCGGCGGCTTTCTGCTCATCGTCAACCTCTTGTTTGCTGACGGCTAAGGCGTGTTTGGCCAATGCCTGCGCCCGCTTGCCGTACCGGTCTAACTGCTGCCACAGGTTGGCCGCTTCCAGCCACGCTGCGCCTGCTTCGTACAAGGCAGCAGCCTGCTCCAAATTGCCTAGTTCGTGCCATATTTCGGCCGCTTTTAAGGGCTGGTTTTGTTCAACAAAATCAGTGGCTGCTTGTCGTTTTTCAGCGGCGATTGCGTCCGGATCGGCGGCTGGATCGGTGGCAGGTTCGGGGAGAGTCGGCCGTTCCCAGGCGACTACATTTCCGCCCCGATCAGCCACCAACAACGCATCAGGCGCTAAAATCGGCGGCGTCTCGATCCGGCGTTCCAACTTGTGCCGCCACCGCTCCACACCCGTTTCCAGGTCAAGCGCGTGCAAAATATGGTTCTCATCAGTCGCGTAAACTGTATCGCCCAAAATGAGGGGGGCGGCGGAGACCGGTCGCTCCGTAGAGAATGCCCAGAGGGTACGGCCGTTGCGCGCATCCAGCACGTCCAGCCCACTCTGATGCCCTACGAACAACCGCTCCCCCATCGCCGCCGGCTGGCCCAACGGCCGATTCTCGCCAACGGCCGTTTTCCAATCCAGATTCCCCGAAGCGCGATCCAGCGCATACACCGTCCCCTGGCTGCTGGCGGCAAAAATATGCGACCCGGAGATGACTGGCGTCTTATCCAGCCAATCCCGCCTGCCGCCCTGGTACTGAAAATGCCAGCGCACATCCCCCTCCAGTTCGACGGCCAGCAGTTCTGGCCCGCGGCAGGGGATGTAAGCCACATTTTCATGCACCAGCGGCGCGAACAGCGACGCCGTCACCGGCAGCGCCACCCGCTTCGCTTCATCCCCATCCTGTTCCGGGCTGATGACGAGCAGCGTTTTCCCCCCGGCCACGACGATGACCTGCCGATTGGCGACGACCGGCGCGGCGTAATACTGTGCCTCCCCCTGCCAGCGCCAGAAAACTGCGCCCGACTCATCCAGCGCCAGCAAAGCGCCTTCTCCTTTGAGAAAATCGCTGCTGCCGGCGGCGACGACAACGATCTCTTTTTGTTCGGCGTGCAGGCAGTAGGCGTGCATCCCGCTGACCAGGGCATACTCAAAATCGTGCCGCCAGCGGGGCGCGCCGTCGGTCAAGGAGAGGGCTTGCACGCTGCCATGCTCCGGGGTGGGACCCGATGGCTGGGTGGCGGCGACCAGCGTCTCGCCTACCGCCAGGAGCGGGTGGATGATGTTTTGGTCTAATACGGCCGTCCACAAAATATCTGGCGGCGTTGTTTTTGGAAGTTGTTCAGTCATGAGCGAAGACTTTCCCGGAAACTGGCAGTTTCCGGGAGAACAAAATTTTAGGGCGCCGGCGTATAGGTAACGTTGTCGTAAACAGCTTTTAAGTCCTGGTCAATGTCGTTAAACAAAATCAGTCCCAGGCTGCCTTTGGTTAATTTGGTATTGGTCGCCGACCCTACTTTGTCATCATTGACATAAAAAATTATCGAGCCGTCCGCAATCTCTACTTTTAATTTGTTCACCGACCCCGCCTGGGTATTGACTGTTCCGCTCATATCAACCGACAACAGCCCTTCAAAATCAGAACATCGGGAGCGGCAGTAAGACGCCGCCGCACGGCCGTCATCGTTCAAATAAAACTCGTACCAATCTTCGGTTTGTTCATCAAACATGAATACCATACCCGAACCAGCGGTGTTGGCCTGGGCATCGGGCATGGTGACTTCGACTTCATATGTTCCATCGCCAAAAACCCCATCGTAGGTGATCCAACTAAACCCCTTGATGCGCGTCACAAAAACGGCCCGCCCGTTGGCAAGTTCAAATTCATCGCTCTCAATCAGGCCTTCGATGGCCCAGCCATCGGGATCGCTGAAGTAGTTGAAACCAGGATCGAATTGGCTGCCGCTGTCGCTAACCGGCGCTTGTACTACGCTGTCATCTGATGCGGGGGTAGGTTCCGGCGGCGTAGTCGGTTCGGGGGGAACGGCCGTTGGCTCGGCAGCGGCCGGTTCCTCTGTCGGCGACGCGGTCGGCGGCTCAGTGGGCTGCGCCGGCTCGCTGACTGGTCTGGCGGCGGCCAGTTCGGGTGCAGCCTCGTCTCCGCCGCGCCCGGACAGGGCAATTATGCCGATGATGGCGATGACGACGACGCCAGCCACTGCGTAAGCCCAGGTGGGAATGCCCGATTTGGCTGGGGCGGGGGTGACGGGAACGGCCGTTGTCGGCGGTGAAGGGGGGGCCAGTTCTGGTTCTGGTTTAGCTGGCGAAGGTGGGGAGGAAACGGCCGTCTCCTCCCCGTTCACCACCGCCTGCAATGCCGCCGAAAATTCCTCAGCCGTACCAAACCGCTCATTCCGCTCTTTAGCCATCGCCTTTTCAATGACGCTTTGGATGGCCAGGGGCAAATCAGGCCGCGCTGTTAAAATATTGGGGATGGGTTCCGTCAGGTGCATCACCAGCAGGCGGGGCATGCTATCATGGACGTAGGGGGCGGTTCCGGCCAGCATTTCGTAGAGGATGATACCCAGGGCATAGATGTCGGAACGGCCGTCAATATCCGGTTTGCCATCCGCCTGTTCCGGACTCATGTAAGCCGGCGTCCCCAGCGTATTGCCCGTCCGTGTGTAACTTTCCGCGCTTTCCGCCAGCTTGACAATGCCAAAATCGCCCAGGTACGCTTCCCCATCCTCGTCAAACATGATATTGCCCGGCTTCAAATCGCGGTGAACGATCTCCTTACTGTGCGCCTTGTCCAGCGCCCCGGCCACGCGCTGAATGATGCGAGCCGCATCTTCCAGGCTCATCGGCCCCTGGGCGATGCGATCTTTCAGCGAGCCGCCCTTCATCAACCGCATAACAAAATAGGGCCACTCCCCGTCCTCGCCGTAATCGTACATGGAAACGATGCTGCCATGTTCCAGCGCGGCCACCGTCTTCGCCTCCCGCTCAAACCGGGCCGAAAATTCTGGGTCATGGGCAAAATAGTTCGGCAGCAATTTCAAGGCTACATCCCGCTCCAAAACGGGATCATACGCCAGGTAAACGGTGGCCATGCCGCCGCGCCCCAGTTCCCGCTTGATCTGGTAGCGGCCTATTGTTTTTTCGCTCATTAGAGAAACCTCCTGGACATTTTCCTGCTGTTTTGGCAATTGATGGACTCATGGATGGGAAGATGTACACTATTATAGAAGTCGATAGGGAAACTATGCAAGTTTTATCTCATATTTATCTGATTTTTTCTAAAAACATTAACGACTAAGGCATCCTCCCGGAGGTTCACGAGAGGTTAGCTGTTTTCATCAGGCCAACCTCCGGGGGGATTAGTAGGATAAAATGGGGGCTATTATGCGAAAATCAATTACCCGATCCAACTCGGCACACAATCAAAAACTGGCTGATTTTTGGGGCGCACTCAAAAAGGCGGTGAACGGCCGTCTCCAAACCGACGCCGTCAGCCGCACCCTGTACAGCGCCGACGCCAGCATCTACCAAGTCATGCCCCACGCCGTCCTCATCCCCCAAACCATCGAAGATGTCCAGGCGGCGGTGGAACTGGCGGCCCAATACCA
Organism: Chloroflexota bacterium; assembly: GCA_024275635.1. Classification (GTDB taxonomy): domain Bacteria; phylum Chloroflexota; class Anaerolineae; order Promineifilales; family Promineifilaceae; genus JACKCC01. The sequence goes on from JAJRYT010000016.1 coordinate 67,679, forward strand.
GATGCCGCTGTTGCCGCGCACGGCCGGAACCAGCTTGGCCGGTCAGGCGGTGAATGAGGCGTTGGTGATTGATTTCACCCGCCATCTGGACAGAATGTTGGAAGTGAACGCCGAGGAGGGATGGGTTCGGGTTCAGCCGGGGATTGTATTGGATGAACTGAACCTGCATCTACGGCCGTACCACCTGCAATTCGGCCCCGACCCGGCCAGCAGCAACCGGGCGGCGCTGGGGGGCATCGTTTCCAATAATTCCACCGGAGCGCATTCGATTTTATACGGCATGACGGCCGATCACGTCCTGGAAATGAATGTCATCCTGAACGACGGTTCGACGGCCCATTTTGCTCCTCTCAAACCGGCAGAATTGGCGCGAAAATCGGCGGGAAACGGCCGTGAAGCCGACATCACCCGCCAAATACACCAATTAACCAATAACCCAATTCACCAATCCACCATCCTTGAAGCCACTCCCCGCCATTGGCGGCGCTGCGGCGGCTACAACCTGGATCGATTTGTCGAGGGGGCGTCATTCCAGTGGCCGCAGGACGGCCGTTTTAACCTGGCCAAACTGGTGTGTGGGGCGGAAGGCACGCTGGCGGTGATGACGGAGATTAAGCTGAACCTGGTTCCCTGCCCGGCGAAGACAGCGCTGGCGATTATTCATTTTGATGATTTGCGAACGGCGCTGACGGCCGTGCCCGCCATCCTGGAAACCGGCCCCTCCGCCGTCGAACTGCTGGACAATCTGGGTCTCACCCTTTGCCGCGATGTACCGGAATACGCCCGCCTGCTGAACACGTTCATTGACGGCCGTCCCAACTGCGTCCTGATCACCGAGTTTTATGGGGAGGGGGAGAAAGATTTAAGATTAAAGATTGATGGATTAAGACGGCGCTTGCAACAAGAGAAAGCCGGTCACATCGCCGTCACGACCGCTTTCACGCCGGAGCGGCAAGCCAACGTGTGGAAGGTGCGCAAAGTCGGCCTGGGGCTGCTCATGTCCATCAAGGGCGACCACAAGCCGATTCCTTTCATCGAGGATGCGGCCGTGCCCGTCGAGCATCTGGCGGAGTACGTCACCAAAGTGGAGGCGTTTTGCCGCGACATCGGCACGGAGGCGGCTTACTACGCCCACGCCAGCGCCGGCTGCCTGCACGTGCGCCCGCTCATCAACACCAAGAAGGCGAACGAGGTCGCCAAGCTGCCCCAAATCACCCAATTTTCGGTAGAACTGCTCAAGGGGTACGGCGGCTCCTTCTCCAGCGAACACGGAGACGGCCGTGCCCGAAGCTGGTTCAACCAGGCATTTTTCGGCCCCGACCTATACGCCCTCTACCGGCAGGTGAAGCGCATTTTCGACCCGGACAATCTGCTCAATCCGGGCAACATCGTGGACGCCAAGCCAATGACTGAACACCTGCGCTACGGCGAAAGCTACCGGTTCGCCCCCCTCACCCCTCACCTCGATTTCAGCGAACACGGCCAAACGGCGTCTGGCGGCTTTGACCGGGCCATCGAGATGTGCAACGGCGCCGGCATCTGCCGCAAGCGGACGATAGACACCATGTGCCCCAGTTTCCAGGTGACGCGGGAGGAGATGCACAGCACGCGCGGCCGGGCCAACCTGCTGCGGGCGGCGTTTTCTGGCAAATTAGGGACTGGAGATGGGAGACTGGAGACTGGACAGTCTCTAATCTCCAGTCTCCAGTCTCCGGTCTCCCAAGCTTTGTACGAAGCGATGGACTTGTGCATCGAGTGCAAGGCGTGCCGGGCGGAATGTCCCTCCTCGGTGGACATGGCGAAAATCAAGTTTGAGTTTCTGGCGCACTATTATGACGCGCGCGGCGTCCCCCTGCGCGCCCGTCTCTTTGCCGCCATCCCCCGGCTCAACCGGCTGGGCAGCGGCCCGCTGGCTCCCCTGGCTAACCGGACGCTGCGCAACCGCCTCGTCCGCGCCGGGATGGAACGTTTCCTGGGCATCTCCGCCCAACGTGCCCTGCCCCAATTTGCCCGCGTCCCCTTCACTAAATGGTTTACCTCCCGCCATACGCAATACGGAATACGGAATACGGATCACGGATCACGCCAGATCGCCCTCTACGCCGACCCCTTCACCAACAATACCGAGCCCGATATCCTCATCGCCGCTACGGAGCTGTTGGAAGCGGCCGGGTTTGGGGTGATGGTGGTCGATGTGGGGGATGACGGCCGTGCCGCCATCTCCAAAGGGCTGGTGGACAAAGCACGCGCCGCCGCCCGGCGTACGGTGGACAAACTGGCCCCCTTCGCCGAACAGGGCATCCCTATCGTCGGCGTGGAACCCTCCAGCCTGCTCAGCCTGCGTGACGAGTATCTCTACCTGCTCCCCGGCGACGAGCGGGCCAGGCTGGTTGCCGAACACGCCCTCACTTTTGAGGAATTCATCGCCCAACAAGCCGACGCCGGGACGCTCAACCTGAGCTTCACCGACGAACCGCGCCATATCCTGCTGCACGGCCACTGCCACCAAAAAGCGCTGGTGGGGATGGAACCGGCCCGCCGGACGCTGGGGCTGTTGCCTAACGCCGTCATCGAGGAGGTGGATTCCGGCTGCTGCGGCATGGCCGGTTCCTTCGGCTACGAGGCAGAGCATGTGGCGATTTCGCTGCAAATGGGGGAGCGGAGGCTGTTCCCGGCCGTCCGCGCCGCCGCGCCGGAGACGATTATTGTGGCCGCGGGAACGAGCTGCCGGCAGCAGATTAGGGAGGGGGTGGGAAACGGCCGTCGCGCCCTGCACCCGGCGCAGGTTCTCCGAGACGCGCTCATTTCTGAAACAACAACTTGATCTTGGGTGTCAAGACTCGGACTAATCTCTAGTCTCCAATCTCACGTAAGTTATTTAATCCTCACTGCAAAGCGACATCATCACGAGAAACAGCCGACAGCCTCGTTCAACTCTTCCTCCCGCCCCAATATCTCGACCACATCACCGCTGCGTAAAGTTGTCTCGCCATGCGGGATAATCGTCTCTTTATCACGGCGAATGCTTACAATGATGCAATCCGGGGGTAACGTTAACTCGCATATCTTCTGGCCTGAACAAGCGGCATTAGCCGGAATTATACATTCATGGCGGCGCACAAGATGCTCTTTAGTTTTGGGGATCACGGCCGTTCCCTCCGTCAACTGCTCCTTTACCACAGAAATACATTTATGATCGGCAAAAACCGCGACCATGTCCCCCTGTTGCAACACCGTATGTCCATGGGCAATATGCAGCTTACGCCTCCGGCGTACAGATACAATCAAACAGGCGTCAGGCAGTTCAACTTCACTCACCCGCAGTCCAACAACGGCCGACCGGGCCGGGATTTCAACATGAATAAAAGTCGCCCCATCTAAATTCCCCAATCGCAGCGCTTCAGCGCGATGTTGATGACGCGCGCGTTTCACAATCGCATGATTATAAGCGCGAATAATATCCCCCCGGCGCACAGTCCCTAACAACTTCCCCGATCCAGCCTGATCAACAACCGGCAGCCGCCCCAAATCACGCGCCCCCAAACGACGTAGAGCCAGCCACATCGGTTCATGAGGATAAGCTACTACCAGCCCATCAGTCGTGGCAATGTCGGCCACTGTTTTACCTTCGATAGTTCCATTGGCCAACGCCCTATCCAAGTCCTGAATACTAACGACGCCCACCAGTCGTTTCGCATCATTCAAAACAGGAAATCCATGATGGTGCGTTTGGGCGAATTCATCAGCCAACTCCTCAAGCGACATATCTGCATAGACGACATCAACATCTGTTGTCATCGCCTCGCCAACGGTGACGCCTTGCATAACATCAATATCCTGCCCATATTGCAAATGCACGCCGCGGCGGCTCAACTTCAGCGTATAAATTGATTCCTGGTTAAGCACGCGGGCCACAATCGTGCTGATCACCGTTGCCAGCATGAGCGGCAAAATAATGCTGTAATCCCCGGTCATCTCGAACAAGATGAGAATAGCCGTCACCGGCGCGTGAGCCGCCCCGGTAAAAAAGGCGGCCATGCCAACCAAGGCATAAGCGCCAGAAGGGGCCGTGATAGTGGGAAAAAGCAGATGGGCAATCTGGCCAAATGCCCCACCCAACATCGCGCCCATGAATAGTGATGGCGCAAAAATACCGCCAGAACCGCCGGCGCCTAATGTAAGGATCGTGGCCAATAATTTAGCAACCAAGAGGATGAGCGCCATCCGGACAGCCAGATTGCCAAATAAAACATCAGTGATGCTGTTATATCCAACGCCAAAGACCCGTGGAAAACCATCAACTTTATAGGTAACTATGCCCAATATTCCCAAAAGTATGCCGCCTAGAATCGGCTTGAAATACTCTGGAAAACGCAGCTCGTCCCAGAAATCTTCCGATAAATAAAGGGCGCGGGTAAATCCTACAGAAGCGGCAGCGGCAATGACGCCTAACAACGCATACAAAATCAACTCCCACGGGCTGACCAAGGTATATTCAGGAATGGTAAAGGCACGCAAGTCGCCCTCGAAAATCTGGGCAATGATATCGGCCGTGACGGCCGATATGACGACTGCTCCAAAATAAATCGCGTGAAGCCGCCCTAAAATAATCTCCAGGGCAAAAATAGATCCGGCAATTGGCGCGTTAAAGGTGGCGGCGATGCCTCCGGCCGCGCCACAGGCAACCAAGTTACGCACCCGTTCATCGGACAGTTTGAATGCCTGCCCTACCGTTGACCCTAACGCCGAGCCAATTTGGGCAATGGGGCCTTCACGGCCAACCGAGCCGCCGACGCCAATACATATGGCGGACGCCAGTGATTTGATCACAGCCACACGTGGGCGGATGCGTCCGCCTCGTAAAGCGACTGCTTCCATGACTTCGGGAACGCCATGCCCTTTGGCCTCGCGGGCATAGAAATAGATAAGCGGGCCGAATATCAGGCCGCCAACGGCCGGTATGATGAGCAAATGATAGGGGGCTATCCCGGCCAGCCATTTGCCCAATCCATCATAGGCCAATGATTGGAACGCTGCGATGAGCCACCGGAAGACAACGGCTCCCAACCCGGCGCCAATGCCCACAATCAGCGCCGTAAACATAACGATGCCTGATTCTGGCGCTTGATGCCGATCAAGCCACTGCGACAGCCGCTGTCGCCCTTGTCGAGCAACGGCGCCGCCTCTCTTGTGAATGGGGGTATGAATCATCGTCATTGAACACTCCTTGCTAAAAAGCGAGTGACTGAGTGGTGATAGAATGCCTCCGATTTGAAACAAAAGCAGTATACCTGAGATAATGATGACGCTGCAAAAAATTTGAGGTATTATCACCTGTTACTTTTGTCAATTGACGTAACTACATCACCCTCCCGGAGGTTGAGATAGGTTAAATATCATCTAACTCGCGAGCCTCCGGGAGGGTTAGTAAATAAATTGACAACAACTGCAGATGCCCGGCTTTCTGCTTTGGGCAAATCTTCGCAAATGATGAGGAAGTACAATGACAGCAAATGTATCTCAGGAGCAGTGGGAAACTAAAGGGAGCTGGCTGCGGCAATATCTTGACCGCCTGCAGCCGCCGGATTCTTTGGTCTTGGTAATTACAGCGATTTTTGTAGGCGTTGGAACAGGTCTGGGAGCTGTGTTCTTTATCTGGCTATTGAAACAAATCGCTCTTGTGTCACTTAAGGTGCAGGATATTTTAGGGTCTATTCTAGGGCTTATTTTATTTATGGCGGTGGCGGGCCTTATCGTTGGGTATCTTATTGACCGTTTTGCGCGTGAAGCAAAGGGGCATGGCGTTCCGGAGGTCATGGAGGCAATCGCATTACAAAACGGCCGTATCCGTCCCCGAGTAGCCGCATTCAAGGTGTTGGCCTCATCTATCACGATTGGCGCTGGCGGCTCGGCTGGACGTGAAGGCCCTATTGTGCAAGTTGGCTCGGCGTTAGGTTCCACATTGGGGCAAATGCTGCATTTTTCAGCGGAGCGAGTGAAAATATTGGTTGCTTGCGGGGCTGCCGCCGGCATTGCCGCTACTTTCAACGCCCCAATTGCCGGGGCGTTGTTCGCTTTAGAGGTGATTTTGGGGAAATTTACAACACGCTACTTTGGCGCAGTTGTGATCAGTTCGGTGACGGCTAGTATCGTCGGCCGTGTATTTTTGAGCGATAAACCCGCTTTCACAGTGCCAGCTTATCCTCTTAACCATCTTGGCGAACTACCCATTTATATTGTGCTGGGCATTTTATCGGCGTTGGTAGCCGTCCTGTTCATCCGGGTTTTATATGGCATGGAAGGTTTTTTTGATGAACGGCCGATCCCCCTGATGTATAAAACCGCTGTGGGAATGGTGTTAACGGCCGTCGTTGGCGTTTTACTCCCAGGGCGTCAGGCGCTTGGCCCAGGACTGGAATTTATCGGCGAAACCATTGCTAATGATTTTGTCCTGCCCTTGGGGCTAATGGCCATTTTGCTGCTGCTAAAACTGCTGGCAACCGTGTTCACATTAGGCAGTGGCAACTCAGGCGGCGTTTTTGCGCCGGGTCTTTTTATGGGCGCGGCCCTGGGCGGTATCGTTGGCAACGTAGCGCATAACTTATGGCCTACTGTCGCTATTGATCCTGGCGCGTATGCCATTGTTGGCATGGCCGCCGTATTTGCCGGCGCGGCCCGCGCCCCAATTACGGGCATTCTTATCGTCTTTGAGATGTCCAGCGACTATAAGCTCATTCTTCCCTTGATGTTGGCGACAGTTATCTCCGCCTTGCTGGCTGAACATATCTTCAGTGAATCCATATACACGCTGAAACTGAAGCTAAAGGGGATTCGTATAGAGCGTGGCCGCGACCTTGATATAATGCAAGGTCTCTCGGTAGAGGAAGCCATGACCCGTGACGCTTATGTCGTCCCCATAGATATGTCTCTGCGACAATTAGGGGATTATTTACAGAAAACACACAGCCATAGCTTCCCGGTGGTAGACAAAGCGCTAAAACTGGTAGGTATGGTAAGTATGCGCGACTATGAAAAAGGGTTGGGGCGGCCAGATTGCGATCAACTAACCGTTCAAGATATTGCCACGATGGGCAACACCCTGGTTGCTTATGAAGATGAACCCTTGAGCGAAGCCATTCAACGGCTGGCGGTACGCGGCATCAACAAGCTGCCTGTGGTCACACAAAAGGCCCCCGATATAGTCGTAGGAGTCATTCGGCGGCGTAACATTATCAAGGCGTATAATATCGCCCTGGCACGGCAGGCTCGATCACAATTTGACACAGACAAGGCCCAATTACGCCATGTGGATCATACAGAATTTGCCGAATTTGCGATTCCGCCGCAAGGCCGGGCAGTTAAAAAAACCATTGCCTCGCTGGCGCCAGATTTGCCCCATGACTGCGTGCTGGTTTCTGTGCGGCGCGGCAGTGAAACGCTCATTCCGCATGGCGATACGATAATCCAGGCGGGGGACCTGATCAATGTTTTCGTCTGTGACGACAATAAAGAACAAGTGCGGCAATGTTTAATAGGCGATTGACCGCTTTTCCCAAATCGTAATTATTGACCCTCCCGGGGGTTGGCCTGACAAAATCAGCTAACCGCCTGTGGCCCTCCGGGAGGGCGCCAGTTACTTGTAAAATTTGGCTGGTTGGAAGGCCATCGCGCATCGCCGAACGGCCGTTTCTACCCAATCATGCAGCCAGACAAAGCCCTTTCATCATCTTCTTCCATAATGCCACAACCCGGCCGAGGCTTCTTCCAGCCGCCCGGCCAGAAGCGGCGAAATCCGTAACGGCACAGAATCGTCGCGCCGGAAGCGCAATTCCACCCAGAAGGTACGCTGGTTGCCGGTAACGTCCTCCCAAGGGATGGACAGGGGTGGGTGGCCGGGGCGAAACAGGAATAACACAGACAAATGCAGCGCCTGCCTATCGGCGCACACTTTGAGGATGCCGTTATAGCCCACGCCCCAGCGTAAACGGCCACTTTGCCACGACCAGCACATCTCATCAAACGGCATACGGGAAGGATACACATCGGCCAGTTTGCTCCAGCCGCCCAGCCGGGACAGAAACCAGACGATGAGCGCCCAAAAAACGGCAAAAGCCAACAAACTGCCCAGAATGATTGAGATCGTTTGCAAACTGTTCATTAAGTTTCACCTTTTTGCAGATAATCAAGAATGGTTTGAGCGACGAGAGACGGCCGTTCCATTGTCAACATATGCCCCACAGCGTCAAACTCCACAAACGTCGCCCGCGGCTGGACTTCCTGCCACAACTGCCACGCCTCCGGAAAGATCGTATCCGACTCAGCGCCGCGAATCGCCAGCGTAGGCTGTGTTACCTGAGGCACGTACTGCCACACATCACGAGGAAAATGGACGTACACGCGGACTTCCCATTCGCGGCGGAAGGTCAAGGTTACAGCGCCGGTCCCGTTTTCGCGCAGGCCGTGCCGGACGTAATCCCACAGCGCTTCATCGGGCCAGCGGCGAAAGGTAGACCGGGCGCGAAAATGGTCAAAGGCGGCCTGGCGGCTGGGCCAGCTCACGCGCCGCTGCCGGGTTCGCTGCACCAGAGGGATATTTTCAATCATTTCCGGATCGGCGTTTATCATGTCAATGATAGGGGGCGGCAAAAAGACAGGCTCGATCAGGACAAGGGCGCGGAACAGAGACGGCCGTTTCAAGGCCGCCATCATCGTCGCTACCGCGCCCGATGAATGGCCTACGCCAATCACATCCGCCAACCCTTCCTGCTCAAAAAAGTGAATCAGGTCATCGGCCAGGAGATGCCAGCTCTCCAGTTCGGACGGCTGGCTGTGGGGCCATAACGGCCGTTGCGCCATCGCCAACACCCGGTAATGAGGCCGCAGTTCCCCTACAAACTGCCGGTAACAGCCCGGCGGGTAGGCATTGGCATGGGCAAAATGCAAAATCGGCCCCGCGCCCCCAAAATCAAGAAAAGGGATTTGTGTAGTCATAACCAGCCTGTTGAAACGGATTTCATCTTCTCGCGTAAATGGGCATTATAACGCGAGGTAAACCAATGACACAAGAACCGATCAAAATCGAGATTTCTGAGGAAGAAGCGCCGTTTATACCAGAAAGCCGCCGTCTCAATATCAAAACAAAAGCGACGCAAGCGGGCAAAATCATTGCCAGCCAAACGACCAAGACGGCCAGGAAAGCGTGGAACAGTACACCGCGGCGGAAAGTAACGCGAGGGGTGGCAAAGGGAGCAACGGCCGTCGCCGGCAAAAGCAGCCGTTTCATCAGCGAAAAAGTCGCCCGAACCGCCGAAAGACGGGCGCGGGAACGGGTAACGGCCGTACAAACCCGCCTCCGCAAAACTGATTGGAAGGCCGAAGCCAAAGGTGGAACGGCGAACGGTCTGCGCTGGCTCAGCGGGCGGTTAGCCCGGCTGGCGGCGCGAATTAACGCGCCCGCGCCTAAATCCGGCTCGGACACAGCGTAGCCGCAAGCCTACAGTTGAAATTCGGTGCATAGGCGGGTAAATTCTTTGCGGAATTGCTCAGAAATTTTAGCGCGTTCAATTAACGGCCGTAACAACGCATGAACGCCATTTAACACCAGCCTTTCAATCGCATTCACCCCCAGATCAAACGTATCCGCAATCGCCAGGTATTCCTGCGTCAAATTCGTGTTAAACAGCGGCGGATCGTCAGAGTTGATAGTGACATACAACCCTTCCGCTAACAGGCGCGGCAGCGGGTGTTCGGCCAGCGACAGCGCCACCCCCAGGCAAATATTACTGGTCGGGCTGACATCCAACGGAATTTGCCGTCGGCGCAGAAACGCAACCAGCTCCGGATCCTCCAGACAGCGAACGCCGTGGCCAATTCGGTTGGCGTGCAGTCGGTGAAGCGCGCCCCAAATACTCGCTGGCCCTTCCGTTTCCCCGGCATGAGGCAGGCAGGCCAACCCCGCCGCCCGCGCCCGGTCAAACGCCTCCGCGAATAATTCGGGGGGATTGCCCGTTTCCCCGCCGCCCACGCCAAACCCTACAACCCCTTGTTCCTGGCCGCTGATCGCCCAATCAACCACCATCAGGCTATGGGCCGCCGGGCGAGTATTACGCGAAATATCAGGAACCCACACCGCCTGGACGCCCAATTCCACCGCCGCCCAATCGCGCGCCCGATTTAACGCCGCCAACTGCTCAGAAAAAGGAACCGGATCGTCCGAATTGACATGCGTGTACGGCGTAAAGATGATCTCGCTGTAGCGGATGTTTTGTTCAGCCTGGTTACACAGAAATTCACGGGCAATCAACTCAAAATCATCCGGCGTGCAAATACAGGCGCAGATTACCCTGTAAACCTCAATAAAATGGTCGAAATCGGTAAAGGAATACCACCGCCGCAATCCTTCCACTGTTCTGGCGGGCAGGGGTTTGTGGTTGCGCCGGGCCAGTCTAAGCAAAGTCTCTGGTTGAATGGAACCCTCTAAGTGAACGTGAAGTTCTACTTTAGGCATTGCTCTGATGAATGATTCTAATGACATGCTTGTTCACTTATATCCTTACTTTTGTCGCTATTTTACACCGCATTCTCATCGTCACCACTTTATAGAACTTGCCTGTGGGGAGGGGCAATACCTAATCTGGACAAGCCAGAGAAGATTTGGGCACAATTTCACGAATAGCACGAATTAAAACTGTCCTGATTCGAGAAATTCATGTCAAAAAACTCTTGTACACAAAACAAGAACTTAATTGAAAAGGTGCTATCTTTGTCTGAAGGAATCTCTTATAATGACGGCGAATTGCTGTCCCGAAAGCAGCGAGAGATTAGAAGACAAATCTCCCGAAGGTTCATTTAAGAAGGGAGATAAAACCGCTCGTAGCGAGTCGCATAGTCCGCAGCGTGGCATTGCTTGATTGCATAACGGCACTCCGCAGACTGCGTATCTGACTATAAACATATTATTATGAGGAGACTTCCCATGACACCCCCCCCTGTTCCAACGCCCCGTCCGGTAAGCATTGCCACCTGGAGCGCCTTGCCTGACCGCCAACCCACTTATGCGCTGGTGGCGGCTGTTGATCTGGTTGTGATTCGGTATGATGATCAGGTATCGGCGCTGTACGGCCGTTGCCAACATCGCGGCGCGCTCATGGCCGACGGCACAATTAGCGAGCATAACCTCATCTGCGGCCTGCACGGCTGGGATTACCGCTGCGATACCGGCATCAGCGACTACAACCCGGATGAAAAACTGCATAAATTCAATGCCTGGGTTGATCTGGAAGAAGATGCCGTGTACGTAGACGAAGCCGAAATCGCTGCCTGGCAGGCACAAAATCCGCAGCGCTACCACCGCCACGACTACCTCGGTTTATACGAAGACCTTCATGGCAGCGCGGAGGAACCTTACAACAACTATATCCGCAACCTGGCCCGCAATGGCCTGCCCGGTCATCACGGCGCGGTTTCGGCAATGGGCGTGCCGCTCACAGAACTGCCCCGCTGGGAGGATATTCAAATTGTGACCGCGCAGGCAGCAAAACGGCCGTTACTCGACAACGCCCCCGTCAACACCCAACTTATCATCGGCCCTAACGCCAAAAAACCGCTCCATCTGGACATCCCCATCTTCGTCAGCGACATGAGCTTCGGCGCGCTCAGCGAAGAAGCCAAAATCGCCCTGGCAATGGGCGCCGAACGGGCCGGAACCGGCATCGCCTCCGGCGAAGGCGGCATGTTACCCGAAGAAAAAGCAGCCAACTCCCGCTACTTTTATGAGTTAGCCAGCGGCCATTTTGGTTGGAGCCTGGATAAAGTCAAAAACGTGCAAGCCTTCCACTTCAAAGGCGGACAAGGGGCCAAAACCGGCACCGGCGGCCATCTGCCTGGCAGCAAAGTCGTCGGCAAAATTGCCCAGGTGCGCTAACTGCCCGAAGGACAAGACGCTGTCAGCCCGGCTGCCTTCCCCGACCTGATCACCGTCCAGGACTTTCAACGCGTCGCCGCCCAGGTACGCGACATATCCGGCGGCATCCCTATCGGCTTCAAACTCTCCGCTCAGCACATCGAAGCCGACATTGATTTTGCCCTCGCCGTCGGCGTAGATTACATCATCCTTGACGGGCGCGGCGGCGGCACCGGCGCGGCCCCCAACGTCTTCAAAAACAACATCTCCGTCCCCACGATGGTCGCCCTGGCCCGCGCCCGCCGCCATCTCGACCAGCGCGGCTTTGGCCGCGCTGTCACCCTCATCATCACTGGCGGCCTGCGTACCGAATCCGATTTTGTCAAGGCGTTGGCGTTGGGCGCTGATGGCGTCGCCATTGCCAATTCTGCTATGCAAGCGATTGGCTGTCTGGGAATGCGAGCTTGCGAGACAAATAACTGCCCGGTCGGCATTGCCACACAGCGGCAGGATTTGCGCACCCGACTGGTCATAGCCCAATCAGCCCGGCAGTTGCACAACTTTCTGCAAGCATCCGTTCATCTCATGCAAGTGTTAGCCCGCGCCTGCGGTCACGCCCATTTGAATCAGTTTAACCTGGATGATTTGACTACCTGGAAGCGCGACATTGCCTACCTGACCGGCGTGCCTTATGGGGGGGTGACGCCTCTGTAAAGATCAGCTAACCAGTTTCAGTAGGTCCAAAATCTGTCGCGAATTGCACAAATTGCACGAATTAAGGACTTGTTTTTCGTGTAATTCGTGGCAAAAATCTTGATCTACTGAGTTTATTTGCCAAACCGGTCTTCACTGCGGGCGCGGAATACCAGCCTGATTGGCGAACCAGGGAACGGAAAATCTTCGCGCAGTCGGTTTTCCAGATAGCGGCGGTAGCTAAAATTGACCCACTCTGGCTTGTTGACAAAGAAAACAAACAGCGGCGGGGCGACGCTGGGCTGGGTAGCATAGAAGAATTTGACTCGTCTGCCGCCTTTGCTGGGCGGTGGATGGCGCGTGACTGCTTCACGCATCATTTTGTTCAAGGCCGCTGTGGGCACCCGCTGGTGACGAGCTTCATTCACTTCTAATGCCTGCGACAAAATCTTGTTCACACGCTGCCCGGTATTGGCAGAGATGAACAGCAGCGGCGCATAGGGGAGAAAGTTCAGTTCATGCCGCAGTTTGGCTTCGTATTCGGGCATGGTGTGTGTGTCTTTGACGAGGGCATCCCATTTGTTGACCAGAATAATAACCCCGGCCGATTCTTCGATGAGCATACCGGCGATATGGGTGTCTTGGGCGGTAATGCCTTCTTCGGCGTCCAGCAGCAGCAGGGCCACATCGGCGCGCTGCAGCGCTTTGATGGCCCGCAGGACGCTGTACTTCTCTACGCCGGGGTCAATTTTGCCCCGCCGCCGGATACCAGCGGTATCAATGAGGGTGAAGGTTTGTCCATGCCATTTCAGGTTGGTGTCTGTAGCGTCACGGGTTGTGCCGGCGATGGGGCTGACGATGGCCCGTTCGGCGCCGATGAGTTTGTTGAGCAGGGTTGATTTGCCGGCATTCGGCCGTCCCAGGATGGCGATTTTGACTGCGTCGTTTGCTTCATCCGAGGGCGCGGCCAGCGGCATTGCGCTGACAACAGCATCCAACAGGTCGCCGGAACCGGCGCCATGCAGCGCCGAAACAGGGAAGACTTCGCCCAGAGCCAATTCGTAAAATTCGTAGGCCGTGTCCCATAGTTTGGTAGATTCTAGTTTGTTGGCAGCGACGATGATGGGTTTCTGGGATTGGCGCAGAATATCGGCTACTTCTCTATCAGCGGCGGTGATCCCTTGACGGCCGTCTACCACTTGAATAATCACATCCGCATCCTGAATAGCCACTGCCGCCTGACGGCGGATAAGCGGTAAAAACTGTTCCGAATCTTCAGACAAAGGTTCCGTATGCCAGCCGGATGTCACTTCAATACCGCCGGTATCCACCAGTGTAAAGGCCACGCCGCCCCATTCCGATTCAGCATAAAGCCGGTCGCGCGTCGTTCCGGCCACTTCAGACACAACAGCCAGCCGACGGCCGACAATACGGTTAAAGAGCGTAGATTTGCCCACATTGGGGCGGCCCACCAGGGCGATAAGTGCTTTCTGCTTCATGGAAAAACTCTTTTTAGAAGACGTACAGTTGGGGATGAATAAATCATTATCTTTTCTGATCGGGCCGCATGCGCCGGGTGGAAGAAACGCGCGGCTGCCATTTGGCGGCCCGCTTCTGGCGTCGTGTGTCTCATGACGATGTTATTGGTCACTCGAACCGAGTCCGTTTCGGTAACGGACAGCGTGCCGGTGATTTCGTTGGTAATAGTCAACAGCCGGGTAATATTGACGGTGACCTGTGATGGCTGGATAGAGCGCAGCTCAATGCCCCGGTCAGGAAAGCTAACATCAGGTTCCAGGCTGTAAGTTCCAGTAATCAACCCAAAGAGGTCAACCGTCACGCGAACCTCTTCATCTAATAACGCTTCCAAAGCGGGCAGCGGCCCGAATAAAACAACGCGCACCGATTCCGGTTCTACAGTTGCTTCTAATGTTTCATCTAATCCCTGGACGACGACGATGGGGTTGTAGGTGTCAGTGGTGAAAAAGGGTTCAATATCAATTTCGACAAATATTTCTTCCCCCTCATCCTGGGTAACGCCATCGGGTAAAGCCAGGGTTACTTGCTGTAAGTACGGCTCGGTGAGGCCGGTAATATCTATCGGCTCGGTTTGAACCCGGTCAACCTGGCTGAGTAATGTCGGCCGCCCTTGAATGAGGACGCTGATCGGACTAACATTGATGCTGAGGACGCGATAGCCGGGTGCCGGCTCGCCGATAATATCCACATCAATGAATTTTTCAGCATAACCGGCCGATTCGACGACCGGGATGGTGATGTCTACTTGTCCTGTACTCAGGTCTAGTCCCCGGACACTGGCAACGCGCCCTTGTTGATCATAGAAAACTGGTTGCCGTGAATCGAAAATATCTTCGCGGGCATTGTTGAGAAAGACGGTAACACGCGCGGAATCAAGCTCGGCAACGCTGGAAGCCGGCCCCGAAACTGTGATAACTTCCGGATCAACCAGGGGAATTCCTTGTGAATAGCCGCGGGCAACTTCACTCCGCACGTCGAGAATGACGGGAATGTCGCGTGTAACCAATTGTTCCAAGAGAACCGTGATTTCTAACTGCTGTGAACGAAGGGTGACATTATCGACTTTGGGTTGAACGGCAATTGGAATGGTCGCTTCTTCGCCAAAAGGGACTTCGGTCAGATCTATGCTGGCGGAAAAATCTTCCACTGTTAGTTGGGTCACGACAGATGTTGGCCCTTCAAACACGATCTGAACAACGCGGCGGTCGGCCGGCGGGTCAAGCAAGAGGCTGTTGTCTGGTTGGCCAATGACGGTGATGGGGATGGATAGGAATTCACTGCGTAACGGATCATCGCTTTCCTGGGCATTAAACCAAATGAGGATAGCCAGCGCCAGGGAAAGCAGGAGGGTGAACAGGTTGGAGACTATGGAACGGGCGAATTTTTTCATGCGCTGCCGCCTTTTCCTTTGGGTTGGCGGTGCAGGAAGGCGTTAAGGATGGAGTCTAAGCGGGCAGGGTCCTGGCGGCGGATGATACGGCCGTTATGGGCAATTGAGACGTGGCCTGTTTCTTCGGACACGATGACGGTAACTGCATCACTGACTTCACTGATGCCCAACGCCGCCCGGTGACGCAGCCCCATCTGCCGGTCGCTGAGGCTGCTGGTGGACAAAGGCATCACACAAGCCGCGGCAGCTATTTTATCGTTACGAATAATGACAGCGCCATCGTGCAGTTCAGTCGTTTTATTGAAAATGGTGAGGAATAGCTCCGGAGAGGGATCGGCATTGAGTTGGATGCCGGTGTCAATATATTCTTGTAGGCCGGTATCCCGCTCAAAGACGATAAGCGCGCCGTGTCGGCGTTGGGACAACCGCAAACAAGCCGGCTTAAGGGCAACAATAGTCTTGTTTTCCTGGCTGCGCCGGAAGAAGCGCAGGTAATTGCCTGTGCGACCAAGCTGCTCCAGAGCGCGGCGCAGTTCGGGTTGAAAGATAACGGGGATAGCTAATAATAATGTGGGCAAGGTGATACCGACAAGCCAACTAAAGGCAGGCAATGCGATAATGGAGGATAACAAGGCAATGATCAGGGCCAACCCAATGAAACCTCGCAGCACCTGTACGGCTCGTGTTCCCCGGATAAGGATCAGGACGCTGTAGATAACGGCCGTAACCAACAAAATATCTACCACACTGATCATATTCAATTGGCTGATGTATTCGAGCGTCTTTTCCACCACAAAAACCCTTATACCAAAATTTTCCTTTCACACATGTATCTTCTCAATAAACTGGGGAGATTACAAAAGTTTTAACAACATATTGTCTGCATAGCGCCCGTTTTGAAACTTTTGTAATCTTTGCCCCGAAATTTTGAGAAGATACTCACACATCAATAAATGCTTCCAAAACATAATGGGCTGTATTGGCAAATTATAACTGCCCTCCCGAAAGTTAGCCTGACCAGGCCAGCTAACCACTCGTGAACCTCCAGGAGGATGCCTTAGTAGTTACGGTAAATTTTACCTTTTCATCAGCGCTATTAAAAATTAAGCTTAATTGGGAATCAATTTGAACGTGACTGCGCGGCCAACAAAGAAAACCAGGTTCAGTTGCCAAAGGCAGATTTACTTTAACATCCTCATCTGAGCTGCTGCTTTAACTGTGCCAGCAATTGCTGGTAAC
Source organism: Chloroflexota bacterium (assembly GCA_024275635.1). GTDB lineage: Bacteria > Chloroflexota > Anaerolineae > Promineifilales > Promineifilaceae > JACKCC01. Next base: position 84,442 of record JAJRYT010000016.1, read on the forward strand.
TATTCTCATTTGGCGGGTTCAATTTCAAGATTTTTTCAATTGTCTTGACCGCGCTTTCCGTATGACCTGCTTCCAGTTGAGCCTCCCCTAGTTTATCCAATAAAGCAATCGCTTCTGGCTGCCGCTTTTGCTGGATATACAACCGGGAGAGTCGATCAACCAAATGGGCATCCGTCGGACGCTGCTCAACCATATCGCCTAAAATGCCAATAACCTTAGCCCCACGTCCGCTGCGTACCAAATAGATTAAATACTTATCTAACTCCCGAATGGCCTCATTATTTTGCCCTACGCGATAATGCAAATCCACCAGCGCAATCGCCGTCCGTTCGTCCTCCGGGTCTAACCGGCGCAGCTCTTTATAAGCTGTCAGCGCCCGCTTCCAATCAAACCGCTGCATATCAATATCGGCGACGAGTCGTAAAATACGCGCTCGCCACCCTTTGTCTGAGGCCCGCAGTGTTAACTTTAAGGCTTCCTGATATGTTTCACGCGCCTTATCCACCTGAGCCAATTGGTAATAAGCTTCACCCATCGCTACATAATGTTCCAATGATCGGTCAATCTGTCCGTGTCGCTTTAACAGATCAATGAGACGGGCGCGGGTAGAAAGGTCCAGCGGCGATAGTTCGACCACACGCTCAAAAGCCGTTATGGAACTGTTGACGTCACCGCGCACGTGATAAGTATTAGCAACGGTTGTGAATTTCCGCGATGCGGCCTCACGTCGTCCCTGTCGGGCCAGCACTTCAGCTAACTGAATATGCGCCGGTAAATAATCGGGGGATAGCTGGATGGCGCGGTAGGTTTCCTCAACGGCCGTATTATACATCCCCCGCCGCGTATACTCCTGGCTCAAATACAAGGATTCCAAAACCTGCTCCGAACCGGCCGTTAACACGTCGCCCAGGATCATCATGCCCGCATCAGAAATAGAATCCAATCGCTGCCGGGCTTGTTTTGCCTTATCTTCCCATCCTTTATGGCTCAAAAACTCTACCAGGGCATTGGCAAAGGCCGTTGCCTGGTCTCGTTCACCTTTCGTAACCAGGCCATCAGCCAGATTTTCATACAGTTCAATTAAGCGATCCGCCTGGCTGTGCTGTACCGTTTTCAGATCAACAATTTGTAGCACGTGGATAAAATGCTCAATAGCCTCTTCAATACGGCCGCGTCCACGGTACGATTCGCCCAATGCAAAATGGCTGGCCAGACGATATTCCCGCTCTTTGAGCGAGGTTTCAAACTCGTGGATAGCATCTTCAAAGCGCAGTTTATCCTGGTACAGTAAGCCCAGGTTGAAATGAGCTGCCGGGCTTTCCTCACCAGCGTTTATGGCTTGTTCGTAGCAACTAATTGCCTCATTAACCAGGCCGCGCCGCTGATAATCTAATGCCTGGCTGATGAGGTGATCACGCTGGAGTTTTCCAATATCTGTGTCTTCTTCCTCATCGGCAAACAACCCAACTGCCAGGTGTTCCATCGCCAAACGCCGCGCATCCTGTACAGGAACGGCCGTTTCCGCTTCTTGTTTATCAGCGTCCCATTCCCCGCTTTCATTCTCTATCGCCATCTGGCGCAACATGCCTGTGACCCCTGTAGATGAAGCGCTTCCCTGTTCGCCTTTCTCAAAAATGGCCTGACCCTGCTTAATCATCTCAATGGCAGTCAGAATCTCCGGATTGCGGGGGTCTAGATGGAGGGCAAGTTGGCACGCTTCCTGCGCTTGTTCATTTTCACCTTGCGCTTGTAAGATTTGAGCAATAGACAGGTACTCTTGAATGGCGCTACGCACAGCGCCTTGTCGTTGATAAATGGAGGCTAATCGCTGGTGCGCTCGCAGCAAATTCGGCTCTAATCGGGCGGCGCGGTGCCAATTATCCATGGCTTCGTTCAACTGGCGGCGGCTCAAGGCCATTTCGCCCAGGGCCATGTAGGTTTTTCCGGCCTCGCTAGTTCGCCCTAACTGTTCTTGCATTTCGGCGACTTTACGCAAATAGATGACGTTACCGCGAGAGTTACGCGCTGCCAATTTATAATTTTCCAGCGCTTTTTCTAGCTGCGTTAACCCCATGTGAGCATCACCCAACCCGGCATAGGGGGCCGGCTCATCGGGAGAAATGCCAACGGCCGTTTCAAACGCCCGAATAGCCTCTACCCAACGTTGGTCCCACAGGTACGAATGACCTTTATTTAGTGAATCTTCGTATAGAGCCTTTTCATTAGCCACGAAGAAACCTCCACTTACGCTCTATTTTGTCAACAACTCAACCAAAATTGCCTTCTGGGCATGCATCCGGTTTTCCGCTTGTGGAAACAGAGCCGAATTGGGGCCGTCAGCCACCTCATCTGTGATCTCTTCGCCGCGATGCGCCGGTAGACAGTGCAATACAATACAATCCGGCTTAGCTCGACTAATCAATTGCTGATTAACTTGGTAAGGAGGAAAGATTTTGAGACGTTCGGCCCTTTCCGCTTCCTGCCCCATACTGGTCCAAACATCCGTGTAAATGATATCAGCATCAATTACTGCCTGAGCCGGGTCTTCAAACACCTCAACTTTAGCCCCCGCTGTGCTAAACTGCCGCCCCAGAGCCAGGTCATCCTCCTTCAGCGCGTATCTGGGCGGCGTAGCAATAGCAAAATGGGAACCCAACTTCATCGCCGCAAACAGCAGCGAACGAGCCACATTGTTGGCATCGCCCACATAAACCATCTTCAGCCCTTCTGTTCGACCCTTATGCTCCAAAATAGTCAAAAAATCGGCCAACGCCTGCGCCGGATGGTTATAATCCGACAACCCATTAATAATGGGCACAGAGCTGTACTTGGCCAATTCCAGAATATGATCATGAGCAAACACACGGGCCATCACCGCATCCACATAACCAGATAAAACGCGGGCAACATCAGCCACGCTCTCTCGGCCCCCCATCTTAATCTCAGCCGGAGACATGTAAAAAGCATAGCCGCCCAGGTGTACCATACCCATTTCAAAAGAAACACGGGTACGCAATGATGGCTTCTGGAAAACAAGGGCCAAACTCTTCCCCTGCAGCAGGGGTTTGTTCCCGCCGTCGCGCCATTCCATCTTAAGCTTGATGGCTAAATCTAATAAATTACGTAGTTCATGTGGGGTTAAATCAGCAATGCTTAGGAAATGTTTCACTTTTCACAGTCTCCAGGCAATCATTGAGAGGATATGTATTTTGGAAAAAGTATACCACAGGCAAAAATAAGAAGAAAGAATTCACATAACTTGTTGTGCCCGATAGGTTATGGTAAGATAATCGACGCAGAGGGATGTCACTAGGATTCCGTCCCATTAGGGCAAATGAAAGTAGGTGACAAATGGATATGATTCAGGAACGACCGGGAACAGCAGCCCTAATTGCCTTTGTGCTAGGGCTATTTATTGGTTTGTTCGCGCTGGGTTGGTGGCTATGGCCCGTACAGTGGACCGATGCCGGCCCACAACATTTGGCAGCCGTTGATCAAGCGCAATATATTCGCACTGTGGCCGAACTGTATTCATATCAGGGCGACCAACAAAAAGTCCGCGATGCACTCGGCGGTTGGGGCGGCGATGTGGCCGCCTGCCAACTGGCAGCAACTTCAACCGACCTAGCCGATGCCTCACGATTGGAAGCTGTCGCTGCCGTTGTAAACAATCAGGGCTGCGACGCCATCAGCTCCGAAACACCGGTTGAACCAACCACTACTGATGACGAGGGTGGCGGTTCGCTAAATACTGTTTGGCTATTAGCGGTGTTATTGGTGATATTGGGAGCCGCTATCTGGTTTGTCATAAGCCGTCGCAACAGCTTAATGGCCGGAGATGGTGGATCGCCACGATACGCCGATATTCCCGACAGCGCGCCAGTAATCAGCAATTCTGATGTTGTCACTACGCCGTTAGCCCGTTTCCAATCAACGTACACATTTGGACATGATTCCTATGATGATTCTTTCAGCATTGAAAATTCTAATGGGGAATTTCTGGGCGAATGCGGCGTAGGTATTTCCGAATCAATTGGCACAGATGCGCCAAAGAATGTGACGGCGTTGGAAGTGTGGCTCTTTGATAAGAATGATATTCGCACGGTGACGAAGGTAATCATGAGCGACCACGCTTTCTTTGATGAAGCGTTAAAGGCAAAGCTGGCCCCCAAGGGTGAGCCGGTTTTGGCCCGCGAGAATGAAACTATCGTGTTGGAAACCGCGTCGCTGATTATCAATGCTGAAATCAAGGGTTTGCAATATGGCACGGGTACGCTGCCGCCACAGAGCTTCTTTGAACAGGTGACGCTTGAATTATCGGCCTGGGCAAAGCAAGGGGATTATGACGAGCCGGATATTGTTGGTCGTGTAGATGAGATTATGAATTATTAGTCAGCATTTCAGGTTAGAGAATAAGCAAGAGCTAGAGGCCAAACCTCTAGCTCTTTTCATTAAACAGGTCTGATTGCTGACGGACTGATTGCTTTTTATGCCGGGTGGTAAGGGTCGAACAGTTTTTGCCATTCGTCGAGGGCGTAACGATCGGTCATGCCGGCGATGTAGTCGGTAACGACGCGGTGCAAGGGGGTATGATTAAGCCATTCTTGGGCGGCAACGGGCAGCATTTGCGGCTCTTTGAGGTAGGCGTGGAACATTTCGGAGATGAATCGTTCGGCTTTCGCCTGCATACGCATGAGGCGGTAGTGGCGGTACATGCGCTGGTAGAGGAATTGTTTGAGCTGGCGCACTTTGACGGCAAATTCGGCGGAGTAGCCGACGAGGTTGTCGCGATGGGTTTGGACTTTTTCAGGGGAATCGATCTGGTAGGCGGTCAGGTTGTCGGCGGTGTTATTCAGGATGTCGCTTATGGTACGGCCGATTAGCTCGCGTATGATTTCATGACGGATGAGGTGGGTGAAGGAACGGCCGTTCTTCCATCCTACCGTATCCCGCAACTCCTGCCAGATCGTTAATTCATCCAAATCGTCCGGCGTAAACAACCCGGCCCGCAGCCCATCATCCAGATCATGGGCATTGTACGCCGACTCATCGGCCAGGTTAGCGATCTGCGCTTCCAATGAGGCCCGTTTTTCCGGCTCGTAGCCTGCCGCCTCGCTCTGATCGTAATCTGTTTCGTGTTTCAGCATCCCTTCCCGCGTTTCATAGGTCAGGTTCAACCCTTTGAAGCCAGGATAACGCTCTTCCAGTTCCGTGACCACGCGGAAACTTTGTGTGTTATGATTGAACCCGCCGTCTTCTTTCATCAAGCGGTTGAGCACATATTCTCCGGCATGGCCGAACGGCGAATGGCCCAAATCATGCGCCAGGCAAATGGCCTCAGTTAAATCCTGGTTGACGCCCAGCCCCCGCGCCAGGGAACGCCCTAATTGAGCTACTTCCAGGGTATGGGTAAGGCGGGTGCGGTAATGATCGCCCTCGTAGAAGACAAAGACCTGGGTCTTATATTCCAGTCGGCGGAAAGCGGTCGTATGTAGGATTCGATCCCGATCCCGTTCAAAAGCGGTGCGGGTGGCGGATTCTTTTTCTGGATGAACCCGACCACGTGAAGCGGCGCTTTTTAACGCATAGGGCGCGAGGACGGCCGTTTCAATTTCTTCCAACTTATCACGTTTATACAACATCGTTCACGTCCTCGTAAATAAACCTCCGGGAGGTTTCTTCAACGGCCTTAGCAACGCCCAAAACCTCCCGGAGGCTGGTTCAAAACTCCCAGAAGAACAGAGCGATTAATGGCGAAACGCACAAACCCATCCCCGCTCACCCACTCATCATTGGCAACCTTGCCCACTTGCCTACTTGCAATCTGATTATGACAAGTGTAACATAATCATAAATCTTCGGCTATCGTCACCGCCCATTAATTCCCAGAGGGGTGTGTCCATGCAAAAATCTCAGTCCGTCATTATTTTTACCATTATCATCATGGCTATCATCCTCGGCGTCGGCAGCTTTCTAGCATTGTCTTATGTGCGCCGCCGCCCGGAATTACCGGCGGGCAGCTTTCAGACAACCGTCGAAGGGGTGGATGTGGTGGTGGGCCTGGACCCGGCCAAACAAGTCCTGTTGCTCAATCCGCCGCCGGTGCAGAGCGACTTGCCCCCTGGCGACCAGACAACCGAACCGGCAGCCGACCAATCGACTCAGGGGCAGCAGCAGCCGACTGCTACGCCACTCCCACCCGAACCCACGCCGACACCTATACCAGACGCTGTCGTATTTATTGATTATTTAGTGCAGGCCAACGACAGCATGTATAGTGTCGCCCAACGAATGGATACATCTATCACACTCATGGCCCAGGAAGGCATTGCTCAAGATAATCTTATCCCTGGGCAAACGATAAAACTGCCCATCGGCAATCCTGCGTATTGTCCGGGACAACGGCCTTACGCCGTGGGTGAAGGAGACACTGCTTTTAGCGTCAGCCGCCGCTTTAACATGACGGTGGAAGCGTTGAGAACTATTAACAACCTGGATGAAAATTATACGATTTTGGCCGGCGGCATTTTGTGTGTGCCGTAGGCAAGCCGTCAAATTCATCCGGCCGGAGCATGAGGCCGTAAAAAGTGAAGATGGGACGATTTCGTTGTGGGTTTTTGGGAGTTATCTCCCTAGTCGTTCTGGTGACAGCTTGCCGGACAATACCGGGGGTTGAACCGGCGACGGCCGTCCCCCTGGAACCGGGTCTGCCTCCCCCCACCGCGACCTCGACAGCAGCGGCAACCCGTCTGGCGCAGCAGGCCAGCAGCGCGGCGGTAAAAGCGACGCCAATCCCGCCCGGTTTGAGCCGCACTGACCCACTGCCGTTCTTGGAAACGGCCGTCTCGCCCCATTGGGAGGTCAACATCCGGGAAATCTTACGCGGCGACGAAGCCTGGCAAATCATCCAATCCGTTAACCCGTTCAACAAACCGGCCGGGGATGGCTGGGAATATCTCCTGCTCAACCTTCAAATCCGCAACACATACACAGATGATGGAACCCACCGCCTCAGCCTGACGGTAACCGGGGACCGGCGGGTAACGCATTATAGTTTTAATGCCAGTGTTGTCGTGCCGGAACCACGGCTGGAGATGATACTGCCTGGCGGGGCAGCGCATGAGGGCTGGCTGCCCTTCCGCATCCATTACGGCGAAGAGAACCTCATGCTGGTCATGGAAGATGGCAGCGCGTATGATGAACCGGCCCGTTACCTGGCCTTATCGAAGGGGGCGGCGGTGGAAACGGAAACGGCCGTCCTGTCCGCCATTACCCCCACCAGTTTAGGAACCGATCTCTCCCAGCCCGCCCCGCCCGGACAGACAACAACCAGCGATAACTGGCAGGTGACTTTGTTGGCTGTGACTCGCGGCGAAGCGGCCTGGCAGGCTATTTACGAAACCAACCAGTTCAACGATCCGCCGCTGGAAGGTATGGAATACCTGCTGCTCCGGGTACGGGTGCGCTACATCGGCGCGAAAGAGCAAGGGCAATCCTTAACGGATCGCGCATTCTTCCTCACTGACAGGGGCGGCAAGACGTATCCACGGCCGGTTGTTGTCCAGCCACCGCCCGACCTCCTGGCGCGCCTGTTTCCCGGCGGCGAAACAGAGGGTATTATTGTGCATCTGGCTGAAGCTCAACGAAAAAACCTAGTATTGGTCTTTGAGTCCCCGGTTTACGGGGCCGCAGCCGATACGCGCTACTTTTCATTGGGCGATTACGGCCGTTAAAAAGCAAACAAATACCACTCGCCACTTTTTGGAGGTCATTTTGAATTGGATTGCGATCATGGTTGGCGGCGCGACCGGCGCGCTGCTCCGTTATTTAGTTTCCGGCTGGGCCTACGTCTGGCTGGGCGAAGGATTCCCCTGGGGCACACTCAGCGTTAACTTAATTGGCTCATTTCTAATTGGCTTTCTCTGGCGGTTGTTTGACCAGATTACCATCGCACCCAATACGCGCACCCTGATTTTTGTGGGCGGATTAGGCGCATTTACCACTTTTTCGACGTATGGCTTAGAGAGTTTGAACTTACTGCGCAGCGGACAGTATAAATTAGGGCTGTTAAATATTTTGGGCAGCAATGTGCTAGGCGTTTTGTTTGTCTTTCTGGGGTTTGTCGCCGCCCGCGCCTTGCTGGCTCAGGGGCAATAGGAGGTGGAACGATGAAGTTGTTTAAGGACGGGCTGCTGCTGCGGATTCTTATTGGCGAACGAGACACCTACCAAGGACGGCCGTTACACGAACAAATCGTCCAAAAAGCGAAAGAGCTAGACCTGGCCGGAGCCACCGTCATTCGCGGCATGATGGGGTTTGGCGCTAACAGCCGCATCCACACGACCAAATTGCTGCGGCTTTCCCAGGACATGCCGCTGGTGATTGAGATTGTGGACAGCGAGGCGTACATCAACCGCCTGCTGCCCCATCTGGACGAGATGATGATTGAAGGGCTGGTGACGCTAGAAAAAGCAACCGTTATCCAATACGGCCGTCGCCGGCGTGAAAAAGAGTGATGTCTACCGTATAATGCATAAAAATGTAACGCTGTTCCAAGATTGGTTCAACCTTAAAGATTGAACCAATCTTTGTCCGCTTACGTTCTATAATACGACAACACAGACAACACAAGAGAAGACAATGAATAAAAAAACAATCACTGACATTGACGTAAAAAACAAAAAAGTATTGGTGCGCGTGGATTTTAACGTGCCCTTGAGCAGCCAAGACCCCCACGACAACATCACCGTCACCGATGACACCGGCATCCGGGCCGCATTACCCACCATCAATTACCTGCTGGAACACGGCGCGGCGCTCATTCTCTGCTCCCATCTGGGACGGCCGAAATCAGCCGCCGATACCCAATTTGCCATGAATCCGGTAGCAGATGCCTTATCCGCCTTACTCGGCAAACCAGTCCAAAAAGTAAACGAAGTTGTTGGCGACAGCGTGACCGCAGCCACAGCCGCCTTGCAGCCGGGCGACATCCTCCTGCTTGAAAACACGCGCTTCGAAGCCGGTGAAAAGAAAAACGACATGGGTCTGGCAGCCAAAATGGCGGCTCTGGCCGATGTGTACGTGAATGATGCCTTTGGATCAGCGCACCGGGCGCACGCCAGCACGGAAGGCGTGGCCCAGGCAATGCGGGCCAAAGGCGGGGCGTGTGTGGCCGGGTTTTTGATGGAGAAGGAATTGGCAGCGCTGGGAACGGCCGTTTCCAATCCCCCCCATCCCTACATCGCCATCATGGGCGGGGCCAAAATCTCCGACAAAATCAAGCTGATCGACAACCTGTTGGCAACGGCCGACAAAATCCTCATCGGCGGCGGCATGGCCAACACCTTCCTTAAAGCGGGGGGGTACGAAGTAGGCGTCTCCCTAGTCGAGGCAGATGCTTTGCCCGAGGCGAAACGATTACTGGAAACGGCCGTTGACCATCTCATTCTGCCCACCGACGTCATCGTCGCCGACCAATTCTCCGCCGATGCCAAAAGCGAAATCATACCCGTCCACGCCATCCCCGCCAGTAAAATGGCCCTCGACATAGGCCCGGCAACCATAGACCGCTTCAACAACGAACTGCAAGGCGCGCAGCTCATCGTCTGGAATGGACCCATGGGCGTCTTCGAGTTCGAAAACTTCGCCCAGGGAACCAACGCGCTGGCCCATCTACTGGCCGACCTCGCCGCCAGCGGCGTCCAAGTCATTATTGGCGGCGGCGATTCGGCAGCGGCCGTCAAAAAAGCCGGCCTCACCCATAAAATGAGTCACGTCAGCACCGGCGGCGGCGCCAGCCTGGAACTACTCGAAGGTAAAGACCTCCCTGGCATCGCCGCCCTGGACAATAAATGAACATTCGCAATTAACTCAGCGGTTTGAGAGACCAGAGATTAGTAGTCTCTAAATCTCTGGTCTCAGAATGACACAGTAACAAATATGCCCTATTCAAACAACAAACCACCACAACCAACCGACGAATTGGCTGCTTTGCGCCAACGGATAGCCCAATTAGAGGCCAAATTAGCCCTTGAGCAGCGAATATCATACGCTGAAGGAGCTGAAGGAGCATTTCAAGGCGCTATCACCATACGCATGTTGTTAGAATCATTAGCTGAGGGCGTTATCGTGATTGACCGCTTCGGGACAATTGTTCTAGTAAACAAACGCACAGAAAAGATATTTGGGTACGCCACAGACGAAGTTATCGGAAGACCTCTTAACATCCTTTTGCCGAAACGATTTAAAAAAGGTCACTCTATACACCTGGAAACATACTTCCAATCGCCTTGGGTCCGCCACATGGGACAGGGTATTGATTTAATAGGGAGACGAAAAGACAATTCAGAATTCCCCATTGAGGTTAGCTTAAGCGCATTAGAAACAGAAACAGGGATAATGGGACTGGCCTTCGTCACCGACATTACCTTACGCAAACAGGCCGAGAAAGAACTTAAGCTGCGAAATGAAGAGCTGGACGCCTTCGCCCACACAGTCGCCCACGATCTAAAAGCAAGTCTGGGCTTAATCGTCGGCTACAGCGATACACTGGTCAACATCCACGAAACATTATCACCTGAAGAACTACGTAAATACCTGAACGTGCTCGTCCAAAATGGGCGCAAGATGAGCAATATCATCAACGAATTATTACTCTTCGCCAGTACCAATAAAGAAGATATTCCCATAACACCTTTAGATATGCCCAGCATCGTATCGGAGGCTTGCCAGCGGTTACAACTTGACATTGAAAACAGCCACGCTGAGATCTTACAGCCCGATCATTACCCGCAAGTCATCGGTTACGCGCCCTGGATCGAGGAAGTCTGGTTTAATTATTTAAGCAATGGCCTGAAATATGGCGGCGCTCCGCCGCGATTGCAACTGGGCAGCGCCCTACAAAATGATGGGTATGTTCGATTTTGGATTAAAGATAATGGCAACGGGTTATCAGAAGCCCAACAGAAAGTGATTTTCTCACCATTGGCTCAGTCAGGCCTGCCAGAAGCTAAAGGACATGGGCTGGGCTTATCCATCGTTCGCCGCATTATAGAAAAATTAAACGGCCAAGTCTATGTTGAAAGCGAAATAGGCCACGGCAGCCTCTTTGTCTTTACTCTGCCAGCCGCTGGTAATTCGTCGGCCTAATTTACTGGGCGCGGGTCGATGGTTAAGACTTCACAATAATGCAACAAGAAGGCTTGTCCATAATGGACAAGCCTTTTTCTGTGCCCCCTAGGGGACTCGAACCCCTGTTTCGGCCTTGAGAGGGCCGCGTCCTGGGCCGCTAGACGAAGGGGGCGGGCAACTTTTTAACCAAACGAGATTCTAACAAACGGCCGTTTCCCTGTCAAACAGATTTACGACTGGCAGATAGGGTAAACGGCCGTTTCCCTCCCCACCACAGCGCCACAAACAACATTCCCCCCAGCAAGGCGGCACAAAACCAATAAATGCCGCGTATGCCCCACAATGGCAGCAGCCCATATGCCAGCGGCGGGCCAATCGCGCTGCCCAAATCGCCAACGGTAAACAAAATGCCCAGGGAACGGCCGCGCTGCCTGTTGCCCGACAAATCCCCCACCAGTGCGGTGGACAATCCTTGATTACTGCTGGACACACTCGTCAGCGGCAAACCCAACAATATCGCCAGGGGGATGCCCAACGCCAACAAGCCAAACCCGGCCACGCCTGCTGCCAAGCCGCCGGATACAACCTGCCAGCGATTACCGGCCCGGTCTGACAACCGGCCGATAACCGGCATGGCCGCCATTCCCAGCAGCGTTGTCGTCCCCAGCCCAAGCCCGGTCAGCGTGGCCACGCCTACCGACCAGCGTCCCACCGTCACCGACTCGCCCAACAAATCCAGCAGAAAGAGGCTGAACGTGGAGATCAAAATGCCGGCGATGACGATGCGATGAATACCCATCAACAAGGTTGCCGAGGTTAGTTCGGCTGTGCGGCGAGGTGGGGAGAGGGGAGGGGATACCACAGGTTCCCCTTTTTGTTCCCTCCGCAAATGCCCCGTCTCCGGCAACAACAACCACGCCGCCGCCGTCCCCGTCAGATTCAAACCGGCGGCAATCCACATCGCCCCCTGGTAACCAATCCAGTCCGTCAGCAACCCGCCCAAAATTGCCCCGGCGGCCGTACCCATAAAAAACGAAACCTGATAATAGCTTACCCATCGCCCCCGGTTGTCATTCCCTGTAATGTCGAGAATAATCGCATTACCGGCCACCCAAATGCCTGACCAGGCAATTCCCCACAGCAGCCGCCCCAGCAAGAACAGCGCAAATCCCGGTACGAGGGCGTAAAACATGGTCGAAATCGCCCCCAGGAACAGCGCAGGTACGAAAACCCGCCGGCGCGGCCAGCGGTCGCTGATCCAACCCGCTGCACCATTAGTTGCCAGGCGCACCCAGCGGTTAGCCGAGAGCAAAATGCCCACGCCAGCTAAGGCCACGCCGGCATCGGCTGTGTGTGTGGGAAGAATGGTGTATAGCGCCGAATCTCCCATCAACGACAAACCTGTGCCAATTCCTACCGGAATCAGCACCCGCCAAAGTGACATTTGAGTATGAAAGCGCATTGAATCCTTATATCTGCCAAAGCACAACCTTACATGGGGAAACGGCCGTTGTCAAAATGTAAGATTTCTACTCTCCCCGCCGTCTCAAAGAGGAACACAATTCACGGGAGATTCAAACAAAACATGACAAACGAAAATATCACCCTTTACGGCGCTCATTGGTGTCCCGACTGCCGCCGCAGTAAACAATTCCTGGGCGAACACCAAATCCCATACAACTGGGTAAACATCGAACAAGACCCCGAAGCTGAACAATTCGTCATTCAAACCAACAACGGCAACGGAATCTGTCAGGACATTTTTGAAGTTCTAGATTACCTTCCATCACAATCAATAGATTTACTGTTTGCCGACCCACCGTATAATTTAAGCAAGTCCTTTAACGGCCGTACATTTTCCGAATTGCCTCTCAGTCAATATGAAAAGTGGCTGAATAGTTGGATTTCTAAACTGCCACGCATTCTGAAGCCGACCGCATCTGTATACATATGTGGCGATTGGCGATCTTCCTCGGCCATACATAGAATCATAGAGAAATATTTTGTCGTTAGACATCGTATTACATGGGAACGTGAGAAAGGGCGTGGGGCAAAGACAAACTGGAAAAATAGTTCCGAAGATATCTGGTTTTGTACCGTATCACAAAATTACACGTTCAATGTAGATGCTGTCAAATTAAAGCGAAAAGTAATAGCGCCATATACGACCGCAAAGGGAACTCCCAAGGATTGGAGTGAAACAGAGGCTGGTCGTTTTCGTTTAACTTACCCCTCCAATCTTTGGACTGATCTAACCGTGCCGTTTTGGTCAATGCCTGAAAATACAGATCATCCCACTCAAAAACCTGAAAAACTGTTGGCGAAAATTATTTTAGCCAGCTCTTGTGAAGGCGATGTTGTTTTTGATCCATTTTTGGGTTCTGGCACGACATCAGTCGTCGCTAAGAAACTTAATCGTCATTACATTGGCGTTGAAATAGACGAACATTATTGTTGCCTTGCTGAAAAACGGTTAATGCAAACAGAGATGGATTCAGATATTCAAGGGTATTACGAAGGCGTATTTTGGGAAAGGAATACATTGGCCGACCAAAAAAAACCAGCAAGACACTGAACAACCGCTCCATAAATCAACTCTCGCTAATTTAACATGGGTGACAAAACAACAGTAATTCCCGCAGTCAAAATCTGGTATAACAATAGCCTCATTTTCGTAAAGATTCAAGGAGAAAAGAGGCGACATAATGAAGATAAGAAAGCATTTATCAGCAGATGGCTTATTTAAGATGGTAAGAAAGGGATTCAA
>JAJRYT010000184.1 GCA_024275635.1 Chloroflexota bacterium
AAACGAGCCGCCGAATTGTTGGTGCATCAGGCGGCGCGGGAAAGTGGACGGCCGTACGTCGCCGTGCGCTTTGGCAACGTCTTGGGCAGTCGCGGCAGCGTCGTCCTCACCTTCAAAAAACAGATTGCCGCCGGCGGCCCGATAACAGTCACACATCCGGACATGAAGCGTTTCTTCATGACCATTCCCGAAGCCGTTCAGCTCATGTTACAGGCTGCTGTGCTGGGCAACGGTGGAGAAGTATTCTTGCTGGATATGGGCAAGCCGGTCAAAATCGTTGATTTAGCGCGTGATCTCATCGAACTTTCGGGGCTGGAAGAAGGTCGTGACATTAAGATTCAGTTTGTTGGCCTGCGCCCAGGCGAGAAATTATTCGAGGAACTCTTTATTGACGGCGAAACTTATCAGCAGACCCAGCATGACAAAGTTTTTATCGCCCGCAATGCCAGCAGTTTTATGCCCGATGGGTTAAATGAGGCTATCAATGTGCTGGCGGCGTCTGCCCGGCGCAATGATGTAAAGGCCATCAGGCGCGGCTTGCAGAGCCTGATACCGGAGTTCCAACCCCCCAAAAATGGGAAAGATAAATCGCCTGCGTCCAAGCAGCAGGCAGCGTCCAACGACAGCGCGCTGCCGCCCAAGCCAATACAGGTTGGTCATGTCTGAATCTGCTACCCATTCAAAGAAAGAAGGGCCGTGGCCAGACGTGGCGACGGCTCGTTTGTTTTTGGCTTATTTGACGGACGGGGAATCGACTGGCGAGAACCGGCCATTAGCGTCCGTAGATCAATCCGCCGTAGCGCAATGGTTGGTGCAGCAGGGGCTGGGGCCGCTGGCGTTCAGCCGCTGTCGGCACGATTACCCTGAATTAGCTCGCCACTTACAGGTGGATAGGTACGCGGCCGTGGCCCAAAGTGCGCTTTATTTTGCCGACCTGGCCCAAATAGAAGTAGCCTTCCAATCGGCTGGCCTGCCTGTGGTATTACTGAAGGGGGCTGCCCTGGCGCAAGCGGCCTATGATGACGTGGCCCTGCGCACCATGTCTGACGTTGACATTTGGGTGTGCGAGCTGGATATGCCGCGTGCGGCCCGGACCATGCAAAGCTTGGGGTTTCGCGCTTATGATGGCCGAGAAGATCGCCCGCTGGAGTTACAAATGCTTTCGCAAGGCGAAATTCAGTTTTATGGTAAGCATTGGGGATTGGTTGAACTGCATTGGTCGCCATTTCCCGGTTGGTGGTTGGCGCGAACGGCCGTTATTGAGGAAACGGCCGTCTGGAACCGCATCGAGCTAATCACCCCCGACAGCAATGCGTACCAACTGGCCGCCGAAGATATGGTCATTCAAATCGCCGTCCACCAGGCTGTGAACCATCAAATGGGCATGTATGTGGTGCGCGGCTTGATGGATATTGCCCGGACTGCCAAAACCAGGCCGGTAGATTGGGCTGTCGTGGCCGATCGAGCGCAAAAATGGCGGGTGAGAACGGCCGTTTGGCTCGTGTTGTCCTTGCTTGATCAGCTCATTGGCCTGCCGGGCGTCGAAGTGGCGTTGGCGCAGTTACGGCCGTCGCCCTGGCGGCAGCAGTCACTCAAAAAAATCGTATCTCCTGAATCTGTGTTGGCCGGCGACGATATTCGTGAGGCTCGCACTCGATTTTTGCTTTTATTACTGCTCGTAGACCGCTGGCAGGACATGATTTACCTCATCTTTCGCACGCTCTGGCCGGAAACGGCCTGGCTGCGGGCGCGGTATGGTCAACGGGGGAATCATTGGCGGCATTTGTGGCAGGTGGTACGATACGGTCGTGTCTGAAGCATCCCCTCCCACACTTGAGCTAAAGAAACGGCTTATTCGTTTTTGCCAACTGCTCATCACCTTCGAATGGTTGTTCCTGCTGCTCATTTTGCCCCTGGCGTTGTTTCCTACGCCGGTCAGGGCGCTGGCTTTGCTACTCATTCCCGCCCTGTGGCTGGCACGTAAAATTGGATACGGCCGTTTCGTGCCGCTGACCCCGGTAGATTGGCCTTTGTTGGGCCTGCTGCTCATGGTGCTGGTCAGTCTTTACGCCACCTTTGACATGAATTACAGTCTGGGCAAAATTGCCGGTATGATTTATGGTATCGCCGTTTTTTATGCGACGGTGGCCTTCGTGCAGCGCGGTCAGGCTCGCCTGTGGTGGGGAGTTGCGGTTTTGTTGGCGTCGGAGTTGGGCGTGGCGCTGCTTGGCATTGTCGGAACCCAATGGGGGTATAAATTCCCTTTGCTCAATCCGGTAATTAGCTTGCTACCGCAGAGAATCCTTAACTTGCCGGGTGCGGCGAGCGGCTTTAGCCCCAACCAGTTGGCCGGTACGTTGATTTTAGCGGCGCCGCTGGCGTGGACGCTGACCGGATTGGTTTTGCTGAAATGGCGAGTGTTATGGCGGGCGGTACGGCCGTATCAAGCCATCCTCATCCTGGTCGCCACCGCGGGAACCACATTTATCCTGAGCGGTATCTTGTTGTTAACCCAATCTAGAGGCGGATTATTCGGCTTCGGCGTAGGTGCTCTGTTCATCCTCGTCGCCATCGCCCGGCGTAAAGGCCGTTGGTTGTTTGGGGCCATGCTCCTCCTCTTCGTCATTGGCATGGGGATTCTCGTTGTCCGGATGGGGGTTGAAGGAACAGTCAATTTGTTGTTTGAACAGGCCGGTTTGGAAGCGGGGAGCGACCAGGTGGGCACGTTAAGCGGACGAATGGAAATCTGGTCACGCGCCTTCTACGCCATCCAGGACTTTCCGTTTACCGGGGTGGGCATGAACAACTTTCGCCGGGTGGTTCCCATCTTGTATCCGCTGTTCTTGATTCCACCGGACATGGACATTGCCCACGCGCACAATCATTTATTGCAAGCGGCCCTTGACCTGGGTTTGCCAGGACTGGTAGCCTATTTGGCGTTGTGGATCATCATAGCGGCGTTGTTGTGGCAATCTTACCGGCAAACCCATTCGGCCTGGCTGCGAGGATTAGCTCTGGGAACGGGCGGATCGTTACTGGCTTATTTTGTTTTTGGGATGATTGATGTGGTTGCATTGGGCGCGAAGCCGGGATTTATCTTCTGGTTGTTGGTAGGATTAACGGTTGCTTTGCACGCGCTGGTGCGTGACGCCAGTAACGACCGTTTACCGGCAAAACCCGTGTCTAATTTGACCCGGTTAATGGACTGAATGCACGAACTCCACCTCCCCCACGGCCGTCTCCACCTCCCCGCCTTCCTCCCCGACGGCACACAAGGCGTTGTCCGCTCAATTGATGCCGCCGATTTGCGCGCCAGCCAGATTCAGGCGGTGCAGATGAACGTCTACCACCTGATGCAAAAGCCCGGCTCCACGACCATCCAGGCGCTGGGCGGCCTGCACCGGATGGCCGGATGGGAACGGCCGATCTTCACCGATTCCGGCGGCTTTCAGATTTACTCCCTCATTCGCCAAAACCCCAAAAACGGTTCCATTAACGAGAAGGGGGCCACTTTTCGCATTGAAGGACGCAAATTTAACTTTGCCCCGGAAAAAAGCGTCCAGTTGCAGTTGAGTTACGGTTCCGATGTCGTCATCTGCCTGGATGATTGCACCCACGCCGATGACGATCTGGCGGCGCAGGCGGCGTCGGTGCGGCGGACGGTGGCCTGGGCGCGGCGCTGCAAGTTGGAGTTTACGCGCCTGGTGGCGGAAAAGGAGATGGCGGAGGGGGAACGGCCGTTTCTTGTAGCCGTCATTCAAGGCGGGCGGTCGCGTGATCTGCGCCGTCAATGCGCTGAAGAACTGCTGGAAATTGGCTTCGATGGGTACGGCTACGGCGGCTGGCCGCTGGACAGCCAGGGCAGTCTGCTGGCCGACATGCTGGCCTATACCCGCGAACTGGTTCCGGCCCAATTCCCGGTCCACGCCCTGGGCGTAGGCCACCCGCAAAATGTCGTAAACTGCGTGGCGATGGGCTACAATCTGTTCGACAGTACCATGCCCACCAGAGATGCGCGACACGGCCGTCTCTACACCTTCATCGTTGATCTCGCAGCCGCCCGCCTGACCGGGAGCTGGTTCAAATACACCTACATCAAAGATAAAAAACATGTGAAAGCCAGTCTGCCCATTTCACCCTACTGCGATTGCCATACCTGCGCCCATTATTCGTTGGGCTATTTACATCATCTGTTCAAGCTCAACGATACGCTCTATCCCCGCCTGGCAACGATTCATAATTTGCGGTTTATGACTCAATTGATGGCCAGTTTGAGGGCCGGATGAAGAGGGCAAGCCGCGGGACGGATGACCTGGATGCGCTGGTCACGGCCGTGACCAGCACATCCAAATACCGCCCCATCAGCCCCGATCTCATACGCCGGGTGGGGGCGCGGGAACTGGCTGTCCGATCCAACTTCAAAACGGCCGTCAAAGCCACTAAAAACAAGCTGCACCAGGTGGGCGGGGCCTATTTTGAGGCCAAATTGGATTATGTGGCGATGCTGACCCGGCTGCGAGAGGCGTCCACTTCCCCCGATAATTTCCGCCAGATGTGCCTTAACCTGATGCGCCTTCACGCCTCCACACGGGAGCGTTTGCCCATCCTCGACGAATTTTACACCATCACCCTGACCGATTTACCCGACATTCGCGTAGTCAGAGACCTGGCCTGCGGGCTGAACCCGCTGGCGCGGGCCTGGATGCCGTTTGGCGATGCGGTTGAGTACGTCGCCTATGATATTTACGCGGATATGATGGTGTTTGTGAGTGAATTTATGGCGATTATGGGGATGAACGGCCGTGCCCAGGTTGGCGATCTCCTCAGCCGGCCGCCTACCGAACCGGCCGATCTCATCCTGCTTCTCAAAACTCTGCCCGTGTTAGAACAGGTGGAAAAGGGAGCCGCCGCGCGTTTGTTAGATGTGATTGACGGCCGTTACCTCCTCATCACCTTCCCTGCCCGCAGTCTGGGAGGGCGCAGTAAAGGCATGGTACAAAACTACGACGCCCAATTCCGCGCCTGGACCAAGAAACGTGGCTGGCAAATTCAGCGCTACGAATTTGCCACCGAGTTAGCCTATTTTGTTGAGACGTAGCGACTGGACTTTAGTCGGTGATTGGATGACTATCCTTTCAACGAACCGGCTAACAGGCCGCGCAAGAAATAACGTCCCAGGAAAATATATACCAGCAGCGTGGGAACGGCCGCTAAAAACGAAGCGGCCATCTGCACATTCCACTCAATAATCTGGCTGCCTGCTAGATTATTCAACGCCACCGTGACTGGCCAACTTTCATTTTTGGTCAAAACAACCGCAAACAAAAAATCATTCCATGCCTGCGTAAACTGCCAAATCAACACAACAACAAAGCTGGGACGTAAGCGTTCACTCCCCCCTGGAGACTTTTGAAGTTTTGACGCTCTGTGTGGTTGTGTACTCGACTGCAAAACTTCAAAAGTCTGTTGGCGGCTGAACGGTTACGCTGGGACATGATGAAAAGCGGCAGTATATAAAAAATCGTCAGCAGCAACAGTGGCAAATACAGCCAATCCCTCTGTGTCAATATAGTATGAGACAACTTCAACTCAGAAATTAGTGTAGAATCTGAGGGCGAAAGGAGCAAATAAATGTCTCAAAAACGATCGCATACATCATACCAGAATGGTTCCAAACCGACC
>JAJRYT010000185.1 GCA_024275635.1 Chloroflexota bacterium
GCTTAGGAAGCCGTCATGCGGCGAGGAGAAAACGTAATGCCCTCTTGTGCTGATGTGTTTGTTACAGCTTGCCAGAGATTTAGTTTACGTCAAAGGGATTCCGTGAAAAGTCCCCCTTTGATATTCATATAATACGAGGAGAACAGATGAGTGAAATTCGCTGCGCCTGGGTTGGTTCAGACCCGCTCTACATTGCTTATCATGACAAAGAATGGGGCGTCCCCGTTTACGACGACCGGCAGTTGTTGGCCAAGCTTATTTTGGACGGGGCGCAGGCCGGGTTAAGCTGGATTACCGTCCTCCGCAAGCGAGACAACTACTATAAAGCATTCGACAACTTCGATCCTCTCAAAATGGCTGCTTATGACGAGGTGAAGTTTGAAGAATTGATGAACAATCCCGGCATCATCCGTAACCGGCAGAAAATCAATTCAGCCATCAAAAATGCACAGGCGTATCTGAAACTCAAGGAAGAGTTGGGGAGTTTTAGCGCGTTTTTGTGGGGGTTTGTAGACGGCCGTCCCACCCAAAATGCGTGGCCGACACTTGCCAATTTACCCGCCAAAACGCCCGTATCCGAGGCAATGAGCAAAACGCTTAAAAAGCGTGGTTTCAGCTTCGTGGGGCCAACCATTTGCTATGCCTTCATGCAGGCTGTCGGCATGGTTAACGACCATACGATTGATTGTTTCCGCTACCATGATTTGAAATAGAGAGCGAGGTTATTCATGTTGAAAAAAGATGAAATGGCAACATTGGGGGCGGGTTGTTTTTGGTGTGTGGAGGCCGTTTTTCAAGAGCTAAACGGGGTAAAGCGGGTGGTTTCCGGGTATGCCGGCGGCGCGGTCGCCAACCCGACGTATGCACAAATTTGTGCGGGAAAAACCGGACACGCTGAAGTGATTCAGGTCACGTTCGATCCGATGGTCATTACCTTTGCCGATTTGCTGGCTGTTTTCTGGCGCACGCATGATCCAACAACGCTAAACCGGCAGGGCGCGGATGTGGGCACGCAGTACCGCTCGGCGATTTTCTATCATGATAAAGCGCAAAAAGTGACGGCCGAACGGTCTAAGGCAGAAACAGATGCCTCCGGCCTTTGGCCCGATCCGATTGTGACAGAAATTACGCCGTTCGACCATTTTTATGCGGCAGAATCCTACCACCAGGATTATTACCGCCAAAATGCAACTCAGCCCTACTGCCGTATGGTCATTGACCCCAAAATGCGCAAGTTTCGGGCAGTGTTTGCGGACAAGCTTAAGAAAGTGTAAAGGGTTGACATGCGAGTGGCAGTCACATTGAAAGTGACTGCCGCTTAACGCTAATCAGCCTTCGCGGGCGGTGAACTGCACTTCGACGGTGAAGTCATCGGCGACGGTGAAAAAGTTGGCGATAGCCGGAGGAGCAAATCCGAAATCGGTCATTTTCAGCAAGGTTGTAGCTGTGCCAGCGAGGGTGTCGCCATCCAACACGGCAACGACGTCAAAGGTGACGGGGTTAGTAATGTCCCGAATGGTCATGTCGCCGTTCATTTGGAATGCGGTTTCTTGTCCTTCGGTGTAGCCGGCGGGGAGGTTGGTAACGGCCGTTATCACAAACACCGCCTCTGGAAACAAGTTCGACTCCAGCCACTCCTCGCGGATTTTCTCATCGCGGCGGCTCTGGTTACTGGTCAATGACTGAATATTGACCGTAAACTGCCCGGAGACAAATTCAAAGCCGTCTGCCAGTTGCACAGCCCCTTCTATCTGGTTGGTACTGCCAACCGTATTCGTCAACCCTAAAGCTTCGCCCAGCCTGTCAACCGCACCCTGAAAAAACTCTTCGTCAGCAATGTAGGAAGCGGAAGATTCTTCAGTCACAATGGTAAACGTACGGCTGCTGGCGGCCGGTTCTACAGCAGATGGCGCTTCGGTTGGTTCTGCGGCAGCCGCTTCCGGTTCGTTGGTGGGCGACTGAGGAACGGCTGTTGCCGCTATCGCTGGTTCCTCTACCGCTGCAGGTACGGCCGTTTCATTTTGCCCGCCACATGCCGCCAAAACGAAGGCGGTAAGCAACATTAATACAACAAACAATCGTCGTGACATATGCACTCTCCTAACTTGCAAATTTGCCTTAGTTAAGCCGAATTCACGCCGTATCTCAACCCCCGCCCCCCCTTTCTCACCAATTTCTTATGCCGGCCAGGGGGGAGACTATTTTGTGTTATAATTTTTTTGTCTTGTTTTGGCGGCCAAGACGGCCGTTTTGACATCCATCAAGAAAGGAGGCGGAAATGACAGAGGAACAATCACAGATTGAACAAGAAGTCGTTGTGGAAGATGCAGGGGATGGCACAACGCCTGCGCCAGTAGAAGATAAACCCAAAAAAGTTGATTTGGATAAAAAATTCTATGACGCCAACGGTCATTCACATAACAAATATAAGAAAAACGGCCGTTTAACCAACGACTTCTACGAACACGAACTAAGCCGCCTCCAAGAAGAACTGGTCAAGCTGCAATATTGGGTGGCCGAAAAAGGGCTGCGCGCCGTCATCATCTTTGAAGGGCGCAGCGGCGCCGGCAAAGGAGGTGTCATCAAGCGCATCACCGAACGCACCAATCCGCGCATCATGCGCGTCGTCGCCCTGCCCAAACCCAGCGACCGCGAGCGCACCCAATGGTGGTTCCAGCGCTACGTCGCCCACCTGCCGGCCGCCGGTGAAATTGCTCTAATGGATCGCAGTTGGTACAACCGCGCCCTGGTAGAACCGGTGATGGGCTTTTGCACCGAAGAACAATATCGTGAATTCCTACGTTCCTGTCCCCAATTTGAACGCATGCTCACCCGTTCCGGCATCATTTTGCTCAAATATTGGTTCTCCGTCAGCGACGAAGAGCAGGAGCGCCGTTTCCAGGCTCGCGTGGAAACGCCCGTCAAACGGTGGAAACTTAGCCCTATGGATTTGGAAGATCGTCGCAAATGGGTCGAATATTCCAAAGCTAAAGACCGCATGTTTGATTACACCGACATCAAGCAAGCGCCCTGGTACGTCGTCAACTCCGACGACAAAAAGAAGATGCGGCTCAACTGCATCAGCCATATCCTCAGCCAGATTCCTTACAAGGATATCACGCCCGGGGCCATCGAACTGCCACCACGAGAAGAAAATGTCGATTACATTCGCCCTCCCATCACCGAGCAAACGTTTGTGCCCGAAACCTACTAATTTTAGGTGGCAGGGAAAAACCCGGCCACCTTTCCCCCTAATTTTATCACAATAGTCGTTTCAACCTCCCTCTGATAAGAAAGAAGAACGACACGCCATCCTTATACTTCAACCTAATGCAACATAGGTTTACCGCCTATTGGCGCTAACACGGCCGCCTTACACCCCCATGAAATCAGGAGGAGTATTTGTGATGAAAAAGCGCGTCCTCACCCTGACTACGCCTATCGCTCTGGCCTTTATCGGTCTTTTTTCACTTGTTTGGCTGTTCATACCTGCGCCGATCTTCGCCGTTGATTATACGGTTGGCGGCATATGCGGCAGCACAATCCAGGCTTGTATAAACTTTGCCGCACCGGGCGATACGATCATCATTCCCGCCGGTAATTACAACGAGAGTTTGACCTTGATCCAACCCATCAGCCTGACGGGCGTGAGCAGCGCCACAACCATCATTCAAGCTGTCGCCAATCGGCGCGTTTTGACCGTCGCCGGAGCGGCAGTTGACAACAGCAGCATCATTTCCGGCCTTACATTTACCGGCGGCGACGTCAGCGGCGGCGGGCGGGCAGCAACCTGGCTTTGACGACTGTGACGGTTGTGAGCAATACGGCCGTTGCCAACGGCGGCGTCTATGCCAACGGCGGCATAATCATCGTGACCGGCAGCCGGTTCGAACGCAATGTCTCGCAAGTGACGCCCATCTTTTTTAACGAAGGGGGCGGCGGCCGATGTTCTGGGCAATGCCCGACCTAACGATTTGGGATTTGAGCGCGGGGCATACGAGGGGCGGCATACGCCAACGGCCGTTTCCCTGGCCCAACTCAGCGCATCTAACGCCAATCCGGTGGGCTGGCTGCTCGGATTCGTGTTGATTCTGTTGTTTTTCAGCAGCCTGGCGATCAGGCGGCGATGAGAATGACGGCAATGAGCGCGGCGGTAACGCCAACCCACTGCCGCCGCGTGATGCGCTCATCAAGGATAAATCGCGCCAGCAACACCGTCGTTGCCGGGTAAAGTGAACTGAGGATGGCGGCGATGTCCAGACGGCCCAGGCTGGTGGCCAGGGCAAAAAAGGCGTTGCCGCCGGCGTCAAAAATACCAGCCAGGGCCATGATGCCCAACTGGTTCCGGGGCGGGCGCGCCCACCGCCGCGAAATCAACACCAGGATAAGCATCATGATGATGGAAGCAACGCGAGACCCAACCAACGGCCACAGAATCGCATTGTCACTGACCCGGTCGATGAAGATAAAAAACAAACCAAAGCCCGTTCCGGCAACGGCCGGCAGGCGCAAATCTCGCCAGCGCAAACCGGCCGGGCCATCGTCGCCGGAGATGATCCAGACAGCGACCAAGGCTGCGCCAAAGCCTATCAGTTGTTGTGTTGTGGGCAATCCCTCGATGAATAGGCCAAATAGAACGGGGACGATGGCGGTGATAACGGCCGTTAACGGAGCCACTATCCCCATCCGTCCCTGAGACAGACCGGTGTAAAGCGCCACAACCCCAATCGCCCCCGAAATTCCACCCAATGCGCCGAAAAACAAATCAGTCATTGCTGGCAGCGCTTCGCCGAACAGTCCAATTAACACGAACAATCCAGCGATACCGACGATGTGGGAAAGCAGCACAACGAGATACACATGATTGCGTTTGGTCGCCATGCCGCCGCTAAAATCGCCTGCGCCCCAACTGGCGGCGGCGGCCAGGCCAAAGAGGACGGCCGTCAACTCAATTCCTATCATGTTGCCTCCATAGAAAGGGCATTGTAGCAGATGGACGGCCGTTCTCACACACGCACATTCGTGACCCATCGCTAATCAGGGCGCTCTATTGGGCCAACACCGCCCGGTCATCGATGATGATTATTCTATTGACATGCCTTTGGGCTTCTAGCTATACTGTGCCTGAAATGGGGTCGCGTTTGGGGGGTTAAGCTAGTCTGGAGAAAACCTTAATCCTCATAAGGAAACGGGGCCTGCTTTTCCCGGCTTAGTTCAACCGAGGCATTCTATCGAATGCCCTTTATGCGGCGGCTGACGGGCTGGTTTATGAAAGTTATCATTCACCGCGCCGCATGAAACGCTTGTTTCGTTGAACCAATAATGACAAGAACTAAAGCAATTGACCATGTATGTTTATGCGTTCGATCTCTTTCAGAGGCTAAAGACTATCAGGTACGCATATGAGGCACGAAATCACAACATCAGAAAAGTTGGACAGGCTGCCTTGGAGTATTGCCACCAATGCAGCCAACACCATTTTTGTACAATTTACCTACTTCGGTTCGGCCTTTGTTCTTTTTCTCGATGCGCTCAACTTTAGTAAATCCCAGGTAGGGCTGCTCCTCTCCCTGCTGCAATTTTCCAGTCTAGTCGCTTTATTTGTCGCCCCCTGGGTCGCGCGGGCTGGCTATAAACGCGCCTATATCGGCGCTTTTGGGATGAGAACGCTGGTGACCGCCGGCTTGCTGTTGATCCCCTGGATCATTACGTTCGGATCGCCAACCACGTTTGTCTTTGTGACGGCCGTCGTAGCCCTGTTCGCCGTCCTGCGTTCCATCGGGATAACGGCATTTTACCCGTGGGCGCAGGAATATGTTCCCAACGCCATCCGGGGCCGTTTTTCGGCCAGCAATAATCTGATCACCTCCCTGGTGGGCTTTATCGCCGTCACGATTGCGGGAGCCATACTCGACCAGACCAGCGGATTAGACGGCTACCTGATTCTTTTTGGCGCGGCCGTACTCTTTGGGATGATGGCCCTCTGGACAGCCTCCCACCGGCCCGGCGGCGCCCCCGCGCCACAAGACGATCCTGCGGCGTCCGCTTCTCGACATCTTAAAGACGCCATTCGGGACCGCGATTTCATCCGGTATCTGGCGGGCGCGGGGCTGATGACCTTTGCCATCGTGCCCCTCAATTCGTTTGTCCCCCTCTATCTGCAGGAACAGGTGGGCATCAGCGTCGGGGGGGTTGTCTACGTGCAAACCGGGATCTTGATGGGCGCTCTCTTATCAACAACCTTTTGGGGGTGGGCCGCCGACCGCTACGGCAGCCGCCCGATCATGTTGGGGGGAACCGTAATCTGGGTGCTCCTGCCAATTTTCTGGATCCTCATGCCCAGGAACGAGAACCTGGGCTTTTATGTCGCCCTGGCCATTGCATTCGCCCAGGGAGCCGCCAATATGGGGTGGGTAATTGGCGGACAACGCTTGCTGTTTAACCGGATTGTGCCTCCCGCAAAAAAAACAGGCTACCTGGCGCTGTACACGACCTGGACGGGAATGACCGGGGGCCTCAGCCTTTTAGCCGGCGGGCTGCTCGTGCAAATTTCGGCGGGCTTATCCGGACAGTTCTTCCTCCTCACCCTTGATCCCTATACCGGGCTGTTTTTGATCGGCTTTCTCCTGATTTTTTTGAGCACCCAGATGCTCAGAACAGTCCGGGGTGACGCGCAATTCACCCTAGATGAGTTTGCCAATCTGTTTTTGCGCGGCAATCCGTTCATGGCCGTTACTTCGATGATCCGCCACCATCTGACGAATGACGAGCGCGGGACGATCTTAGCAACCACCCGTCTGGCCGAAACGAGAAGCCCCCTGGTGGTTGAAGAGCTGCTTGAATCCCTGGCCGATCCGCGGTTGGCGGTGCGTATGGAAGCCGTCATCGCCATCTCCCACACCAAGCCAGATCCGCGCTTGACGCAGGCGCTCACGAACCTGCTGCCCGGCACAGAACTGGCCTTGAGCGTCTTCGCCGCCTGGGCGTTAGGCCGGCTCGGGGACCCCGCTGCAATTGCGCCGCTGCGGGAAAGTTTAGACTCACCCTATCATGCGATCCGGGCACATGCGGCGCGGGCTTTAGGCGCCTTGGGGGATGTCCAAAGCGCGCCCGTGTTTCTGGAACGGTTAAGGGAGGAAACTGATAAAGGGCTGCGGATGGCCTATGCGGCTGCGCTCGGCAAATTACAGGCGCGGGAAGCTGCCGGGCTGCTGCTGGAGACGCTCCGCGAGACTCAGAATCAAGGGGCCCGCCTCGAACTGGCGCTCTCCCTGGCGCGTCTGGTCGGCGATGAAGGTTATTTTATCCAGCTCTTACACCAGACCCGCGCAGCAACGGGGACCGGGACGGCCCTGGCCCAGAATATCAATGCGATCCGAAAGAAAATCGAGAAGAACTTACGCGAGGATGACCTGCATGACCTCTTTCTCGAATCGGGGGATGCCTTTGCACGCGAGGATTTAGACCGGGGCGTGGCCGCGCTCAGTCACATCATTCAGCGGCTGCCCCATAATGGCGCCGTCCCCCATGCGGATTTGATCCTACAGGCTTGTGACAGCCATTTTGAGGAGGGCGGCGCAGCCCGGATGGAGTATATTCTCCTCGCCTTACACACCCTGAATGCGGTCTGGGTCTCGCCGGCGAAGTCATAGGGCCGTAGGATCGCTTCAGATTTTCCGGTGCGGGCATTCTAGCAGATGGACGGCCGTTTTCACCACTACCGCCATTGTTTTGAGCAACGGCCGTTACTTCCCACCGCCGAGAATGATTGATGCAAAACGCAGCCGGGCGACGGTTTCATTTTTTGCAAACACTCCACAACAACCTATACTATCTCCATCTGATTGAAAAGGTTTTCTATCTCAGATTGCCCTTGAATGATTGGCAAATAAAGCACAAACATATGTACTAAAGCGGATTTCTCACAAAGGATATATTATAAATGAAACAAGGTCTATTCGCACAGCCTAAAACAATTTCATCAGAATTTAGAAATGATGCCGATATTGTCATTTTCAATGGAGACGCAAATGACTTTATTAGCACGCTGCCTGACGCTTCTGTCAAACTAATAATCACTTCACCCCCCTACAATTTGGGCAAAAAATACGAAAACAAGGTCTCTATTGAAAAGTATTTAGCGTTACAGCAGCAAACAATCGAGAGTTTACATCGTGTGCTACGTCCCGATGGCAGTCTTTGTTGGCAGGTTGGAAACTATGTCAATAAAGGTGAGGTTTTTCCGCTAGATATATACTACTATCCGATCTTTAAAGAACAAGGGTATAGATTACGTAACAGACTTATCTTGCATTTTGGTCATGGGCTACATGCAAAAAAGCGTTTTTCAGGTAGATACGAAACATTGCTCTGGTTTACGAAATCAGATGATTACACCTTCAATTTAGACCCTGTTCGGGTTCCTTCAAAGTATCCTGGTAAATTGCATTATAAAGGGCCAAACAAGGGGAAACCATCGGGAAACCCTAAAGGGAAAAATCCTTCTGATATTTGGCAAAAGATATGCAACGAATGGGAGGAAGGATTTTGCGAAATCCCTAATGTAAAATCAAATCACCCTGAAAAAACCATACACCCGTGCCAGTTTCCCGTTGAATTGGTTGAAAGGTGTGTTCTGGCTTTAACAAATGAAGGGGACACGGTTTTTGATCCTTATGCAGGTGTTGGCTCCGCACTGATTGCAGCCGTCAAACATGAGCGAAAAGCATTGGGTAGTGAGAAAGAATCAAGTTATGTAGAAATTACTCAACAACGAATTGAATCGCTTTTGAATGGAACGTTGCGTATGAGACCGCTAGGCAAACCCATTCATAAACCAACAGGAAAAGAAAAGGTATCAACACGGCCTCCGGAATGGGATACAGTGGTTCAGAATAGATTGCTGGAGAAACAAGAGGAATACAAATGATCATTGGTGGAATATACTCATTCAATGGCGGTCAAGAGGTAATTGAAACCAAGTATAGCAATGAGTTGTCGGAAGTTATTAACGTTATCGAATCAGTTAACTCTGCCCGCCATAAAACAAAGGTCAGCGAAGAGAAAACAATGCCTGGCAAGCTCCTCTTCAAACCAAGTTCTCTGAACAAATCATTCAAAAGGGAATTCACAGCGCGTGGATGGGGAGCAAATACCCGTGTTCTTTGTGATTATCCTACCGAGTTTTATACGCCAGATTATTCCCCGCCATCTGTCGCTAAAAACGCATTCCGTGAAATGGATTTCGTGAAAAATCGACTGGGGGGTGAGGTTCAGTTCGGCAAATATGCTTTCATGGTTTACAACGTATGCGCCAAAATGACGATATTTCATAATCAAGGCTTCATTGACGCTGGCGTGGAGATTGTGCCGTTAAAGGAGCTTGCATCCGAAATGTCAACCGGCGTATCTTATTTTGAGCAGTTCGTATGGGACTTGGAACACAGAGGGGTTTCGAATATTGATATTCCTGTGTTGATTATCGGCATCTCAGGATAAGCGCTGTCATCCTTTCATAGGATATTGTGGTGAGCAGCGGTTGAAACGGTTGTTAGCTTAAATGCAAACAGCCCCATTCGTTATATGTTAAAGCAAACACAAACGGCCGTTTCCATGCTAAAATCCCCCCAGAACAGTTCGCAACAACCAAACAAGTCTTGGGAACGATAAAACGGCTCTTTCTCCTCATTGCCACGCTCTGCGTGGTAATATTTCCCAAATGCTCCACGTTCTACCCGACGCAGAACATCTAACAAGCCGTTCCATGCAGAGCGTAAGAAGAGGGGTAAAAAGATTAAGATGCGTGAGTATTTTTCTGCATTCTCGTCAGCCTTGTTCTGCTGTTTGCTGCCGATAATGATGACATTCTTGTTCGTACTGTTTGCCTTATGGATAAACCGCAAGATTGACCGAGCGAACCTGCATCCATTATTGCGGTGGCTGCTGATTTTAGATGAACTACTTAAGTGAACTTATCCTGGGCAAGCAGGGACACTGCGGCGTGAAAGCCTACATCTCGTACCCAGAGCAGAATATAGCCAACGGCGGCACAGAACTCTCGGCTACAACACAACATATCAACGACTGGCTGCTTAAAAAAATGGGCTAATTGCGCCGTTCTATTAGTCCTTCTTATTATTCTATCGTTCCTTCATGTCATTATATCGTTTCTATTAGCTGTTCTATTAGCCCTTCTTATTATTTAGTCATTCCTTCGTGTCATTATATGATTTTTCTGTGTTGTTTAATCGTTCCTGCGACTCGTTCTATTAGCCCTTCTTATCATTCACTCGTCCCTTCATGTTGTTTTGTCGTTCCTACAGGTCTTTCTATTAGCGCTTCTTATTATTCCTCCGTTCTTTTATCTTGTTTTATCAAACCGAAAAGACTGACCAATACCAGACAGCGGAGAATTTGAGATGTTGGACCCGATTCAATCTGTTCTCTCTCCGGCAAAATCCGCCCGCCTGCTGCCGCTGGATGCGCTGCGTGGTTTCATCATCATCGTCATGGCCTTGGATCATGCCAACAGCTTCATCGCCAATGGCAAACTAGAACCGGAACTGTGGGCCGATTTGTTTCCGACTTACCAGGGGCATCCGCCGCTCACTTTCCTCACGCGGCTGGTCACGCATCTGGCTGCGCCGGGGTTCTTCTTTTTGATGGGCGCGGGGATGGCGTTGTTCGCGCTGTCTCGCCGCCGGCAGGGCTGGGGCGAAGGGAAAATCGCCCGCCATTTTTTGCTGCGCGGCGGGCTGCTCATCCTCTTCCAATTTCTACTGGAAAATCCAGCCTGGAGTCTAAAATCGCCCAGTGGGGCTTATTTTGGCGTCCTGTACGGTCTGGGTGGGGCAATGATCGTGGGCGCGCTGTTTTTACGCCTGCCGCAGCGCTGGTTGATTGGCTTAAGCGGGTTACTCATCATTGTCACGCAGTGGCTGCTGCCGGAGACGCGCGCCGGTTTTGTGCCTTACTCAGTTCCACTGCGGATGTGGTTTTTGCCGGGTTTTACGGACTCGGTATTGGTTTTGTATCCGGTTATGCCCTGGCTGGGGGTAATGGGATTGGGGATGGGTTACGGCCGTTTCCTACAAAAAAATCGCGCCCAAGCCTACCAACTCGCTCTCTGGGCCGGAATCATCGCCCTCGCTCTCTTCGTGGGTCTACGCTCCCTGGGCGGCTACGGCAACATCCGCCCGCCGGCCGGGGATGGCTGGCTCCCTTTCCTCAACGTCGTCAAGTACCCACCCAGTATCGCCTTTCTGCTTCTAACGCTGGGAACCAATTTATTGCTGCTGGCTTTGTTCACCCGGCTCCCGGAGTCCGCATTACGGCCGTTCATCATTTTCGGCCGTGTGCCCCTCTTCTTCTACCTCGCCCACCTTTACCTCTACGGGCTGATGGGCCGCGTTATTCATACCGGCATTCCCGGCATGGTTCCCTATTGGCTGCTGGGGTTGGGGCTTTTATGGCCGTTATGTTGGGCGTATGGACGGTTTAAAAACGGCCGTTCTCCCAACAGCTTATGGCGCTTTCTCTAAAATCACGGGCCAGATATTGAATCCCCATCCCCACAGCGCGCATGAACCAACCTCCCCAATTGGTACGATGGCAGATAAAAATATGGGTCTCTGGGATTTCGCGTGATTAGTTCACCGAATGGTTAATTTTTTGAGTAAGCGTTCACTCCCCCCTGGAGACTTTTGAAGTTTTGACGCTCTGTGTGGTTGTGTACTCGACTGCAAAACTTCAAAAGTCTGTTGGCTGCTGAACGGTTACTTTTTTGACACGAATGGCACAAATTTTCACGAATTTTCTTATTATTCGTGTCATTCGTGTTATTCGTGTCAAGTTTTTTCCTCGACCCCGCGAAATCCTAAAGAACCAAAAATATTTATCATTCTGCCTTCATTCTTCGCCATTTTTAAGGAGACGACACACACCGCGGCGCACTGTCGTTGTAGCCTGATTTTGCAAATCGGGTGGCGATTTGTAAAATTGCTCCACATTTACAGAGGAATTTCTCATGAACCAGGATATTTACCAACGTATTGCCCAACATTTAGACAATTTATCCGCCGGTTATCCTCAAAAATACCGTCATGACCCATATCCAACTGGGCCGCGCCCGCGGCAAGTTGAAAACCAGCGATATAGTGATGCTGGGGGTGCGCTCGAAAGTAGATAGGTTGTTAGCATAGGAGTGATTAAAGACAAAAAGGAAACCCCATGAACTACTCTGATTTTCAACATATCCTCTTCGAAAAACGAGATCCGCACATCCTCTGGCTCACTTTCAACCGGCCCGACGTTCTCAACGCCGCCAACGCCCGCCTGCACAGCGAAATGGTGGCAGTTTGGCCGGCGATAGAACGCGACCCGGACGTGCATGTCGTTGTCGTCACTGGAGCGGGACGCGCCTTTTCCGCCGGCGGCGATTTGCAAATGGTGGAAGACGCCTATCAGGATTTTGACGAGATCGTCCGCATTTTGGATGAGGCCCGCGACCTGGTCTACAATATACTCACCTTCAGCAAGCCGGTTGTCAGCGCCATCAACGGGCCGGCTGTGGGCGCGGGATTGGTGGTGGCCCTGTTGGCGGATGTGAGCATCGCCGCTGAAAACGCGCGGCTGGCAGATGGGCATGTGCGTATGGGTGTGGCCGCTGGCGATCATTCGGCCATCATCTGGCCGCTGCTGTGCGGCATGGCCAAGGCGAAATATTATTTGATGACGGCCGATTTCATCAGCGGCCAGGAAGCAGAACGGATTGGTCTGGTGAGTTTGTGTGTGCCAAACGAGGAACTGTTGGAGAAGGCAACGGCCGTTGCCCATCAACTAGCCACCGGCCCCCGTCACGCCATTCGCTTCACTAAACGCGCCCTTAACCAATGGCTGCTGCAAGCCGGGCCAATTTTCGACCATTCGCTGGCGTTAGAGATGATGAGCTTTTTCTCCGAAGATTTAATGGCTGGAGTAGAAGGTCTACGGCGGAAAAAATCGCCCTCTTTTCCTAGCAGCCGAAATGATTAGCCTCATCAAAAGCACTTAGCGCCAAGCAGGAATAATCAAGTGAATTCATTACGCAAGCTATGGGCAATATAGACGTTCCCTGGCGTGGCAGTTGACCTTAGCCCAAAAATCAGGAAGGTTGATTGCACCACAAAGAACCACAGAAAACGAAGGGGGGTTTCTCTGGATGTTTTCTCAACTCTCTGCGCTCTTCGCGCCTCTGCGGTTCGTTTTTCAGCAAAGTCAAAAACAGGTCATGGATATAATTTATTGACTCTTTTCGGTATGGATCCATAAGCAATTTGTAGTTGACAAATGAAATGCCTGCTGTATACTTTACATGTCTCATTTTTTTGACGGGAAGACAAAAAAGCGAGGCGTATCAAACTTAATTTTGTTGCTGATATTTTGACATGAGTACCCATCCTCATGTCTGATTTCATAAACAGCACAACAGTTTCACCGCAGCCGAGCAGCCCCAATATTAGTTTATCCATTTCATATTCACTCTTGAAGGAGGCTCCCGTGAGCAAGCAATACAAATACTCATTGACAGAGAAAGATATTCCCGAAGCATGGTACAACATCAACCCGGATATGCCTGTCAACCCGGCCGAAACGGCTTGGAAAGCTGTGCTGCATCCAGGCACAAAGGAACCGGCTACGCCAGAGTTCTTGTCTGTGCTGTTTCCGATGCGTTTCATCGGTGAAGCAGTGAGCATGGATCGTTGGATCGAGATACCGGAAGAAGTGCGCGAAGTGTATAAGCTGTGGCGGCCTACACCCCTTTTCCGCGCGCACCGCCTGGAAAAAGCGCTTGATACGCCAGCCCACATCTACTATAAATATGAAGGGGTATCGCCAGTGGGGTCGCATAAGCCAAACACGGCCGTTCCCCAGGCATTTTACGCCAAAGAAGAAGGATGTGCCGGATTTACCACTGAGACTGGGGCTGGTCAATGGGGATCAGCCATGTCAATGGCTTGCAATTTCTTCGACCTGGACTGCCATGTATACATGGTAAAAGTGTCTTATCAACAAAAGCCTTACCGGCGCATTCTCATGGAAAACTTCGGAGCCAGCGTCACGCCCAGTCCGTCAAACAAGACAGAATACGGCCGTAAGCTCCTGGCCCAAGACCCCGACAATCCGGGATCATTAGGCATTGCTATTTCCGAAGCGGTGGAAGCGGCCGTTGCCTCCCAGGGCAAATATAAATACTCCCTCGGTTCCGTACTGGGGCCAGTTCTCACCCACCAAACCGTCATTGGCCAGGAAGCCCTCAAGCAAATGGAAATGGCTGGCGAATACCCAGATGTTGTCATCGCCTGCGCTGGCGGCGGCAGCAATTTTGCCGGGCTGGCCTTCCCCTTCCTCCATCAAAATTTCACCAATGGCAAAAACACCCGCATTGTCGCCGTCGAGCCGAAAGCCTGCCCCACGCTCACTCGGGGCAAATACGCCTTTGACTATGGCGACACGGCGCAAATGGCTCCCGTCGTTAAGATGTATACCCTGGGACACGATTTTGTGCCGCCAACCATCCACGCCGGCGGGCTGCGTTATCATGGCATGGCGCCTCATGTCTCCGCGCTGTTGGATCATGGCGATATTGAAGCTGTCGCCATTGACCAGGTGGATACGTTTGAAGGCGCAGCTATCTTCTCCCGCGCCGAAGGCATCCTGCCTGCTCCCGAATCTTCCCATGCCGTGCGCGCCGCCATTAACGAAGCTATGAAATGTAAAGAAGAAGGAACCAAGCGGGTCATCGTTTTCAATTTGTCAGGGCACGGCTTTTTCGACTTGACATCCTATGATGCGTACATGAAGGGCGGGCTGGAACGCTACGAGTACCCGGTAGAGAAGATCGAAGAGTCTCTGTCTCATTTACCAGAGATCAGTCTGTAACAAGCGATTAGCCACTTAGGAATGAGAATTAACTTACGCAATAGAACCTGTTATTGGTTATTAATTATTAGTTATTGGTTATTAATTATTAGTTATTGCTTGGGTAACGAATAACCAATAATGCTTATCTAAAACAGGTAAGTTATTTAAGCGCCATTCCCTATCGTTAGTGGTTAGCAGAACAGCGATGGTTGCTAACCACTAACCCACATTAACACAATGACCGTTGAAATCCTACTAGGCAATGAAGCAATCGCGCTGGGATTAGTAGAGCAAGGATGCCGGGTTATCACCGCTTATCCCGGTACGCCCAGCTCAGAGATTTTATCCGGCGTTGTGAAACATAAAAAGCGGCTGGGTCGCCAGATTTACACCGAATGGTCAACTAACGAGAAAGTGGCCTTTGAGATAGCTCTGGCAGCAAGTTGGACGGGACTGCGAACGGCCGTTGCCATGAAACAGGTCGGCTTAAACGTCGCCTCAGATCCGCTTTTCAGCGCCGCTTATACCGGCGTCAAAGGCGGCTTCATCATCATTCCAGCCGACGACCCTGGCCCCCATTCTTCCCAAACCGAACAAGACTCCCGGCTGGTAGCGCTAAACGCTAAAGTGCCCGTCTTTGATCCCTCAAGCCCATCCGAAGCGCGGGAAATGATTGGCCATGCTCTGGCGCTTTCTGAGCGACATGGCGTCCCTGTTATTTTGCGTCCCACCACACGTCTGTGTCACGCCGTCCAAAATATAACGCTAGACGACGAGCCGGAACCAGACGACGGCATTCCCAAGGTTAAATTTCACCGCGATCCACCGCGTTGGACGGCGCCGCCAAAATTTCGCCATAAACTCCACATCGAACTCAACAACAAGTTACAGGCAATCGAAAACTAATTTGCCGAATCGCCACTTAACTACATTACCAACCCAGCTATAAACGCACCATCCGGGAACCATCGCCATCACGTAGGGATTATTGCTTCTGGCGTCGCCTTTAATACAGCCCGGCAAGCCCTGATCGAATTAGATGTAGATTTACCCGTTCTCAAGATCGGCACGCCCTTCCCCTTGCCGCAAAAGTTGGTAAGGCAGTTCATGGCTGATTGCGAAACAGTCGTCGTATTGGAAGAGCCAGATGTTTGCATCGAATTGCAACTGTCAGAACGGGGAAATGTGCGCGGGCGATTGGATGGCACGGTTCCTTCGGCCGGCGAACTGACGTTGGAACTAGTCGCCGACGCGCTGGCGGGCGTTTTAACCAGCGCCGGCTATGAAACAGCACCCTCACCGGCCGACCCCGAACTCCAGGCGTTAGTGCAAGCTGAACCGCTGCCGGTACAACGGCCGCGTCTTTGCCCTGGCTGCTCACATCGCTCCGCCTTTTTCGCACTCAAACGGGAATTCGGCCCTAGAGCTATCTATCCGGGAGACATTGGCTGTTACACACTGGGGATGAACCTGCGCGCAGTGGATACATTTGTGGATATGGGGGCCTCCGTTGCCATGGCCGACGGTTTTTATCAAGCCGGCCGTCTGGTAGGCGACCAACGGCCGATTTTTGCCACCATCGGCGATTCTACATTCTTACATTCGGGCATTGTTCCTCTAATCAACGCTGTCCATACCGGGGCGCGGTTTGTGCTGCTTATTCTGGATAACCACACGACCGCCATGACCGGTTTCCAGCCAACATCCCAAAACGATCTTCTGGCGGATGGCGGCGAAGCGGCGCGAAAGGTTTCGATTGCCGAATTGGTACGCGCCTGTGGCGTGAAATTTATGCGCGAGACGGACCCTTACGAGCAAGAATCGTATCGCCAAACCCTACGGGAAGCCCATAAATATACACAGAGTTCCGATGGCGGCGTTGCTGTTATTATCGCCAATCGCCCCTGTGTGCTTTATGACCAGAAACCGGTTTTGGAACACCCGATACCGGTAATCGTTACCGAGGAATGTGATGGCTGCCGCTTTTGTGTCGAAGCGTTTGAATGTCCGGCATTGGTACTTTATCGAGAGAAAAACATTGTAGACATTGATCGTCGGATTTGTATAGATTGCGGACAGTGTATTGATGCCTGCTACAAGGGATTTATTGTCCCCAAATTGCCTGAGTTGAATAACCAAGAGTTAGCCGTACTTTGATTGGAGATGTGAGACTCAGTAGATCCAAAATTGGCCGTGAATTACACAAATTTCACGAATTAAGCACTTGTTTTTCATGTAATTCGTGGCATTCGTGGCGGAAATCTTGATCTACTGAGACTAGAAACTATGGAACTTAAATTAATTCTGACTGGTCTTGGTGGACAAGGGGTTGTGTTCTTAACCCGATTATTGGCGAGAACGGCCGTTTCCCAGGGACATTCAATCATCGTCTCAGAAACGCATGGCATGAGTCGTCGCGGCGGCGCAGTCATGTCCCATCTCAAAATCGGCGGCAACGAAGCCCCTCTCATCCGTCGCGGCACGGCCGATATTTTATTATCTCTGGAACCGAGCGAAGCTGTCCGCAATCTGCCCTTTTTGCGTCAGGGCGGCGTGGCTTTCATCAACGGCTCTAATGGATTACCTTCAGCAATTACCGAACGCCTGACGCAGCTAAACATACAAACCTTGTCGGTACCTGCCAGCCAAATAGCGCTCGAACTGGGCGCAGCGGCCATAGCCAATGTGGTGCTGGCGGGATTTGCCGCTGCACATCCCGCCCTCCCCCTCCCAATCGAACTGCTTCAGAATATCATCGCCGCACCAGACGCACGCGGCCGTGAATTGAACTTAAAGGCGTTGGAAATAGGGTATGAGAGAGGAAAATTGATTCATGCTTGATGATTAAAGATTAAAGCAGTCCCGGCATAACGCACTTCAATCTTTAATTATCAATCTTTACTCTTTAATCATGAAACCCTTTGATCACTATTCCCCAAAAACCTTGCCGGAAGCGTTGGATTTGCTGGCACAGATGAACGGCCGTGCCCGGGTCAACGCTGGCGGCACTGACCTGATGTTAAAGATGAAGGCCGGGTTCCTCCAACCGGAAGCGATCATCAACATCAAGCGGCTGCCAGAGCTAAAAGGCGTCACTTACGACGAAACGGCCGGGCTGACGATGGGCGCTCTGACGACGTTACGGGACTTGACGCGCACGGCCGTCATCCGCGACCATTACCCCGTCCTGGCGCAGGCCGCCGGGCTGATGGCTTCGGAGCAAATTCGCAGTTTTGCCACCGTCGGCGGCAACTTGTGCAACGCCTCCCCTTCGGCAGATTTGGCCCCGCCCCTGATGGTGTTGGGCGGAACGGCCGTCATCGCCCATCAAAACGGCGTTCGTGAACTCTCCCTGGATGATTTCTTTCTCGGTCCCGGCCAGTCGGCCCTAAAACCGGGCGAGCTGCTCAAGGAAATTCATTTACCCCCACCCACCGGTCAAACCGTTTACCTTAAGCAGTCTCCTCGCGCCTACATGGATATTGCCGTCGTCGGCGTGGCTGTACGGCTGCATCAGGTAAACGGCCGTTGTCGGGAAGCGCGAGTTGTTTTAGGTGCAGTCGCTCCGATTCCCCTGCGCGCCCGAGAAGCAGAGGCCGTATTAGAAGAGAATTTAGTGGATAACGGCCGTATCGCTCAGGCCGCCCAAATCGCCGCTGACGCCTGCACCCCAATTGACGACGTGCGCGGCTCCGCCTGGTACCGGCAGCGCATGGTTCAAGTTTTGACCCGGCGTGGGTTGACCGCTTTAGCTGCTCCCTAAAACCGCCATGAAAAAAACAATCACCCTCGTCGTCAATGGCGACACGCATGATCTATTTATTGATACCCGGCGCACATTGCTTGATGTGCTGCGCCACGAGCTTGATTTGTTAGGCGCCCATCGGGGCTGTGACGCCGGGGACTGCGGTGCGTGTACGGTTCTCGTAGACGGCCGTCCCATGACCGCCTGCCTCCTCCTCGCCGCCGACTGGGATGGAGCGGAAATTACGACGGTGGAAGGGGTACTAGCCAATGGCGAAATGCACCCCGTGCAAAAAGCCCTGGTCGAAAAAGGGGGCATCCAATGCGGCTTCTGTACTCCCGGCTTCGTCATGAATGCCATCGCCCTGCTGGACGAAAACCCCCATCCCACCGAGCCGGAAGTTCGCGCCTGGCTCTCTGGCAATCTGTGTCGCTGCACCGGCTATGTCAAAATCGTAGAGGCAGTGTTAGACGTAGCGAACAAACAACCGGTTACTGAACACTGATAACTGGTTAGTAATTACTAGTTACTAATTACTAATTACTAATTACTAGTTACTGGTTACTGGAGATCGGAGATTGGAGACTGCTATGCCCACATCCATCATCGGCAAACGAATCCCCAAGCTGGACGCGCCAGACAAGGCGACAGGACGCACCACCTATGGCCATGATGTTCGCCTGCCAGGAATGCTACACGGCCGTATCCTCTACACCCGCCACCCCCACGCCCGTATCCTGAACATAGACACATCAAAAGCCGAAAAGCTGCCCGGCGTCAGAGCCGTCCTCACCGCCGCCGATAACCCCCAAACCAAATTTGGCTACGGCAAAGACAACACCGCCTTCAAAGGCGACAAAATCCGCTGTCTGGCCGACGCCGTCGCCGCCGTTGCCGCCATTGACCCCGACATCGCCGCCGAAGCGCTCTCCCTCATCGAAGTCGAGTACGAACCCCTGCCGGCCATCTTCACCATTGCCGACGCCCTGGCCGAAGGCGCGCCGCTCATCCATACCGAACGCCGTTCCAACCGGTTCCATACCTACCGCTACTCACACGGCGACCCGGACGCCGGCGAAGCTGAATCTGACGTAATTGTCGAAGCCAGCTACAAACTGCCCTACGTTTCCCACGCCTGCATGGAAACCAGCGTCATCGTCGCCCAATTCGATCACCGCGGCCATCTAACACTATGGAGCACAACACAAATCCCCTTCCTGTTACAAAGGGATCTGTCCGAGGCGCTCGATATCCCCGGCAGCCAGATTCGCATCATCCAAACAGCTATTGGCGGCGCGTTTGGCCGCGGCTTGGACATTTACCCTTACGAACCTATCGCCGCCTTGATGGCGCGCAAAACGGGCAAACCGGTACGCCTCTCTTTTTCCCGTCATGAAGAGTTTATGGCCGCGCCAGTGCGCCAGCCGGCCGAGGTTTTAGTAAGGGCTGGGGCAAAGGGCGACGGCCGTCTTACCTTCCGCGACGTCGCCGCCGATTTAGATGTGGGAGCCTACATCTCCTGGGGGGCCGTCACCCCCCTGGTCATGATGGAAACGGCCGCCTCGCTGTACCGTGTGCCTCATGTTCGCTTTAGCGCCGACTGCGTCTACACCAACAACCCCACCACCGGCGCTGTGCGCGGCTATGGCAATCCCCAATCTACCTTCTTCATCGAAACCATCATGGATCAACTGGCTGAAGCATTAGACATGGATCAGGTAGATTTCCGCCTGCGCAATGCCAACATCCCCAACAGCGAAACCCCGCAGGGCCTCATCATCACCTCCTGCGGCCTGAAAGAGTGCCTGGAAGCGGTGGCGGCAGCGGCCGATCGGGGCGCGGAGAGCGAAGAGTGGGGAGCGGAGATTACCAATTACCAATTACCAATTACCGATTACCAATTACCAATTACCAAACCCCATCTCAAACGCGGCATCGGCTTCGCTTCCACACTCAACGTCGGCGGCGGGGCGCGGATTTATCGCAGCGATGGCTGTGGGGCGACGGTGAAAGTGGATGATTTCGGCCATGTCACCGTCGTCACCGGTTCGACAGAGATTGGTCAGGGGTCAGAAACAATTTTGGCCCAAATTGTGGCCGAGACGTTAGGGACGCACCTGCATGACATAACTGTCATCAACAGCGACACCGACGTAAAACCCTGGGATGTAGGCGTCCATGCCAGCCGGACGACGTTTATCGCCGGTAATGCCGCTTACCTGGCCGCCGTTGACGCCCGCGGTCAGATATTTGAAACGGCCGCTGCCATGTTCGGCGTCTCAGCTGATAATCTTATTGCCGGCGGCGGCAAAATCAAGGTAAAAGATGACGAAAATCGGGTGATGAGCCTGAGCAAAGCGGTGCGTAAGCGGCATTTCCGCGAGGACGGCCAAGTTGTCATCGGTGAAGGCTGGTACGATCCGCCCACGAAATTAGTAGACAAAGATACGTACAAAGGCAACATCTCCGCTGCCTATGGCTTTGGCTCACAAATGGCCGAGGTAGAAGTGGACACAGAAACGGGTCATGTGCGCGTCCTGCGGTTAGCCTGCGCCAATGATGTGGGTCGCGCCATTAACCCGATGGCCGTGGAAGGGCAAATTGAAGGGGGAGCGCAGATGGGGCTGGGGTATGCGTTGACGGAAGAAGTGTTGGTGAAGGACGGCCGTGTCCTCAACCCCGACTTCCTCGATTATCGCCTCTTTACCAGCGCCGACATGCCCGCAATCGAAACCATCATCGTCGAAACCGACGATCCCGGCGGCCCGTTTGGGGCCAAAGGAGTGGGTGAAATGGGCGGCACACCCACCGCCGCCGCTATCGCCAACGCCATTTACGACGCCATCGGCGTCCGCCTGACCCAATTACCCATGACCCCGGAGCGCGTCCTGGCCGCACTGGACAAAAAACGAGGGAAGGAGCAAACATTAGCAAAGTTCGATTCAACCCTAACCTGCTGAAAGTACCGCTCTACATCGGCGGCAAATCTATCGAAGCCGTCAAGGAAGAGTTGGGACTGGACGAAGTCATCAAGATGGCCTCCAATGAAAGCCCAGTGGGGCCGTCGCCGATGGCGGCAGCGGCAGCGCGGGCAGCGTTGACACAGGCATATCGCTATCCGGGCATCGGCGAGCGTAATTTGCGGCGCAAGCTGGCCGGTCGGCTGGGGCGCGGGCTGACGGCCGACAACATCGTCATCGGTAACGGCGGCACGGATGTGCTGCGCATGATCGCCCAGGCATTTGTATTTAACGGTGGTAATACAGTGATGTGCCGGGCCAGTTTCCCCATGTACCGCATCGCCACCGATACGTTTGGCGGGGAGGCGCAGCAGGTGGAGCCAACGCCCGATTTGCGCCACGATTTACCAGCGATGGCCGACCAGATAAACGCCGACACACGAATCGTTTACCTTTGTTCACCGAATAATCCCACCGGCCACATCATCCCCCAGGCAGAAGCGAAGGCGTTTATGGCCCGCGTCCCGGCGCATGTGGTGGTGGTGTTTGATGAATCGTACTGCGATTTTGTTACCGAGCCGGATTATGCCGACAGCCTGGCATATGTGGCCGAAGGGCGGAATGTGCTGGTGGTGCGCAGTTTTTCCAAGAGCGCCGGGCTGGCAGGTTTGCGCTGTGGCTATGTGGTGGGACGGCAAGAGTTGGCAGACTATGTGCGGCATACGCAGCTGCCATTCCACACCAGTGATGTCGTGCTGGCAGCAGCTTCAGCCAGCCTGGATGATGTGGATTTTTTGCGGGAGATTCGGGAGGCAGTGGCGAACGGCCGTGCCTATCTCTACCACGCCATCTGTGACCTGGGATTAACCTGTCTGCCCAGTCAGGCCAACTTCATCACCATTCTCGATCCGCCGATGGGGGCCAACGAATTGGCTGCCGCCGTACTACAGCGCGGCTATATCGTCCGGGCGATGGGCGCGTTTGGTCTGCCCAATGGCGTCCGCGTCAGCGTGGGCACGCGGGCAGAGAATGAGAAGTTTGTGGCGGTTTTGCGGGAAGTGATCGGTAATCCGTAAACCGTAATCCGTGTTCCGTAATCCGTGTTCCGTAATCCGTGTTCGGATAACGGTTTACGAAAAAAGGAGGCGACGTGACATACATCAAAGACGTTGAGCGAATCGCGCTGGCGGTGCCGGATTTGGCAGAGGCACAGGCGTTTTTTGAGAGGTGGTTTGGGGCGGAGTTTGAGCCGGAGGAGTTGATTGAGGATATGGGGATTCGCTACCGGCCGTTTCGGGTGGGGAACGGCCGTATGGAACTCCTGGAACCGACCCGCGACGACAGCCCGGTGGCCCGTTTTCTCAAGGCCAACGGCGGCCCCGGCGTGCATCACGTCACCTTTGAGGTGGATGATCTGGACAAAGCCATCGCCGAACTGGAGCGACGCGGCGGCCGTATCGCCTACCGGCACACCTACGCCGATGGGGTGACGTTTGAAGGCAAGGTTTGGCGGGAAGCGTTTGTCCATCCCAAAGATGCGTTTGGGGTGTTGATCCATCTGGCGGAGAAGAAACCAGTGGAATTATGAATTGTGAATGGAGAATTGTGAATTGTGAAGTAAGAAGCCCGTTCACAATTCACCGTTCACAATTTACAATTCACAATTTTTTATGAAACTTTTCGACTCACTTACGGTACTATCAATCGAACAAGCCACCACCCTGCCCTACATGACCTTACGGCTGGCGGAAGAAGGGGCGCGGGTGATCCGCGTCGAAAATCCGCCGTATGGCGACCCCAACCGGTGGATTGGGCCGGAAGTTTTGGACGGGGAAAAGGGGATGAATGCCTATTTCCTGCCCAACAATTTGGGGAAGGAGTCGGTCACATTGAATCTGGGGACGGCCGACGGCCGTTCCCTGCTGCACCAACTCATCCGCGACCTGCCGGTAGACATTTTCGCCACCAACAACCGCGCCCGCTCCTACCAAAAGCTGGGGGTTGATTATGAGACGCTCAGCGCCATCAAGCCGGATTTGATCTGGCTGGGAACCACCGGCTTTGGCCCGGAGGTGGACGAAGCCGCCTACGACCCCATTTTGCAGGCGCGGGCGGGCTGGATGGATTTGACGGGCGAGCCGGACGGCGAGCCGCAGGTGTTCGGCCTGCCCATGGTGGATTTGGGCGCGGGCGAACATGCCTACGGGCAGGTGATGAAGGCGTTGTACCGCCGCGCCGTCGCCGGGGAAGGCAGCCGGATTGACATTTCGATGCTGCAATCGGCCGTTTCCTGGATGGTGTCGCCCATCATGCTGACCCACAGCTTTGACATCCCCATCACCCGGCGGGGGAATACGCACCAGTTTTTCGCCCCGGTTTCTGTGTTTCCCACGACCGATGGCTTTGTGTACATCTCGATTGGCAACGAACGGCAGTGGACGGCCGTGACCCAACTGCCTGGTTTTGAATCGCTGGCCCGCCCGGAGTACGCCACAAATGCAGATCGAATCGCGCATAAAGAACAGTTGTATGCGGAGATGACGGCCGTCATCCGCCAAAAAACCACCGCCGAGATGATGAGCCAATTCAAGCAAGCCGGCGCGGCCATCGCCCGCATCAACACCCTGCGCGACGTCGCCGCCGACCCGCTCATCGCCGACAAAATGGTGCGCGCCCGCGACCCACAGACCGGGATGGAGATCGCCATCTCGCCACCG
Organism: Chloroflexota bacterium; assembly: GCA_024275635.1. Taxonomy (GTDB): domain Bacteria; phylum Chloroflexota; class Anaerolineae; order Promineifilales; family Promineifilaceae; genus JACKCC01. The sequence goes on from JAJRYT010000185.1 coordinate 24,324, forward strand.
CCGGTCATCCCCAACCATTTGCGCCAGCAGGGGATGACGCTGCCCTTCCCGCCCCGGTTGGGGGAACACAATGAACATGTTTTTAGCGCGTTGGGGTATGATGTAAACCAACTCCAGGAAACCGGGATTGTGGGATAGCCAGAAACGGCCGTGCCATCAGGTATAATGATAAGCGCGGAGGTGCAACATGAACTTGAACCAACTTTTAGCCGACATCCACGCCCTGGAAGAAGAAATTTTGGGTTTCGAACGCAAATATGGCATCCGCTCCGAAACCTTCTACGCCGCCTACGTCAGCGGTGAAGAACCGGAAGACGAAAGTTGGATGCTGGACTTTGGCGAATGGGCCAGCGTTTATAAAACGTGGCTGTCGCGCCAGATAGATTATCGCAACGAAGTACAGCGAATTCAGCGTGACGCACCTGGCCTCACAGGACTGATTCGCGCCGCAGCATGAGCAACCCGTTACGCACGCCGGAAGATTACGAATTATTCTTGTATACCATCACCGAGCAGTTTCCGGCCGTTCGCCGTTCCACTTTAACTTTTGTCCGGCTTGGGGCGACATTGGCGCGGGTTGCCGGCGAATTGTTTTTTGATGATGACGTCCGGTTGGTTGTGCGTGAGCGTATCTTGTTCCATCGGTTACCGGCCGTTATGGATTGGTATGGATATGAAGCATGGCAGGGCAGCGAAAAACTGTTCTGGTATGACCCGCAGCCGCACCCGAACGAACCCTCTCTGCAAGGCAATCATCCGCACCATAAACATGTGCCGCCTGACATAAAACATAACTGCATTTCTGCGCCGGAAATGCGGTTTAACCAGCCCAATTTACCGGTCATCATTCAAGAGATCGAAGCGTGCATCAAGGGGAATACGTAGCAATGGATTTTTTACTAACTGAAGAACAAACGCTTTTCCAGGCATCCGTCCGTAATTTTGTGGAGCGGGAAGTGATTCCTGTCGCCGCCCAGATGGACGAGGCGGAAGAATTCCCGCATGAGTTGTTCCAAAAATGTGCCGCCAACGGCTATTTTGGCCTGCGTTACCCGGAGGATGTGGGCGGCATGGGGGCGGATTTTTTCACCTACTGCCTGATGATCGCCGAACTGGCGCGGGGGTCGTTGGCGCTAGCAGCGGCGGTGGCGATGCAAAGTTTGATGGGGACGGATTTGGTGTATCGCTTCGGCACGGCCGTTCACCACGAA
>JAJRYT010000017.1 GCA_024275635.1 Chloroflexota bacterium
CAATGCAACTTTACTCGAGTACGAATATTTGAACATCGCATAAAAAGAGTGACATGCAAATATTATTTGAATACAAACCCACGCGGTCGAGTACGGTTTGGAAGCAATCTGTTAGGAATGTACAAAGTCGAGCTAAGGCCATTTTGTAAAAATAACGATCCTGTTTGGCCTATGGTGAATACAGATAATTTCTCTCGTTTTCATACTTTTAAAACCGGAGAGACATACAGGTAAGCCCTCCGTCCATTTTACAAGCTTCGCTTACGTCGAGTTCGATGATGTCGGCTCCCCAGGCGGCCAGTTTTTGTTTTGTTTGGGGGTATCCCTGGGGCATGATGAGACGGCCGTTTACCCACAACGTATTCGCCGCATAGCTCTCTTCCGGGTCAACAACAATTTTCTCGTAACCGGCCAGTTCGGCGCGGTCGGCAAAATCGGCCGTTACCAGGAGCGTGTTCCGGCCCACGTAATTGACGCTGGATTTGAAATGTAACCCGGCGGCCACGGGAACGGCCGTCCACGTATTGCCATACTTCTCCAAAATCCGGCCCAACTGTTCCGCCCCGGCCCGGTTCGTTCGCTCCGAGAGACCAATAAAAAAATGCGTCCCCACCATCAGCACATCCCCGCCGTCCAGCGTGCCCGGCGCTTCGATGCGGGCAATCGGACGGTACTGCGCCAGCGCCGGCGCCAGCGTCTCCTCCTCACCCTGACGGGCAGGCGCGCCGGGGCGGGTGATCACCGCCACATCCGGCGTCGCCACCGCCACATCCTCCACAAAATGGGCATCCGGGTAGCCGGACAGCGCCGCCAGTTCATCCACCGCCAACCCTGCCGCCTGCAAGGCGCGCACGTAGGCAGCGTGCTGCCGCAGCATCAGATCATAATCAGGCGGGCCTAGATTGGATGTGGTGATGCCTTGACCAAAATTTGGTTCCGGTTTCCTGGTAACAGCATGTGTAAACATAGTCACTCCTCAAAACAATTTAGGGCGAAGCTTACATGAGCGCCCCCGGCCCGTCAACGAACTGTATTGCTTACCCTTCCCCCCATGCTATACTTTTCAGGAACCCATTATCATGAAAACTGTAGCGTGATTTAGTAAATCGCGTATCGAATGAAATTCGCCGAATTGCCAATTCGATTTACATTGGAGTTTTTAGATGGAAGCAATTTTGAATTCAGAGCAAGAAGAACTGCTAAAGCGTACCCGCGACGTGCTGGGACGGCTGCGGGATGTGCTGGCTGACACGGCCGCTTCGCCCGCCGACCGCACCGCCCTGGCCGAATCCATCCGCCAGTTGGATGAACTGTTCCTGCTGGTGCTGGCCGGTGAATTTAACTCCGGCAAATCCTCCTTCATCAACGCTCTGCTGGGCCAGCCGCTGCTGGAGGAGGGAGTCACGCCCACGACCAGCCAGATTTACCTGTTGAAATATGGCGACAAGGCGGAGCAAAAACCGGTCGAAAAGGGCGTTTGGGTACAGACAGCCCCGGTAGAACTGCTACAAAAAATCAGCATCGTAGACACGCCGGGGACGAACGCCATCTTGCGCGAACATGAGGCGCTGACGGCCGAATTAATCCCCCGCAGCGATTTGGTTTTGTTCATCACCTCGGCCGACCGCCCCTTCACCGAGAGCGAGCGTAGTTTCCTGTCCCAAATCCGCGATTGGGGCAAGAAAATTGTGTTGGTGGTGAACAAGATTGACATTCTCAGCGGTGCGGGCGACAAGGAAAAGGTGATCGCCTTCGTGCGCGATTCGGCGCGCAATCTGGTGGGCGAAATTTCGGCCGTTTTTGCCGTGTCGGCCAAGCAGGCGCAAAAGGCGAAGATGGGCCAACCGCAGTTGTGGCCGGCGAGCGGATTTGAACCGCTGGAAGAGTTCATCCGGGACACGTTGGATGACGACGGCCGTTTCCGCCTCAAGCTGCTCAATCCATTGGGCGTCGGTCACAAGCTGGTCAAAAAACAGTTGGATGCCCGCGAAGCCGATCTGGAATCGCTCAAAGAGGACACCCAGCTTCTGGACGACATCGAAGGGCAGATGACCTACTACGACGAGGACATGCAGCGCAATTTCAAGGCCCGCCTGAGCGAAATTGACAATTTGCTGTACGACATGGAAAAGCGGGGGGATGAATTTTTTGACGACATGATGCGGCTGGGCCGGATTCCCGACCTGATCCGGGCCAAGCGGGTCGAACGCGCCTTCGAGATGGCGGTTGTGGCCGACACGCCGCAGCTGATCGAAAAGCGGGTGGGCGAACTGGTGGACTGGATGGTGGAGCAGGATTTACGCCAGTGGACGGCCGTTGCCGAACATCTGGCCAAACGCAAAGACAACCGCCAAAATCGTATCGTGGGCGAAGGCGGCCCGCGTGAAGGGACGCTGGCCTACGACCGGCAGCGTCTGGTAGATTCCATCGGCGAAGCCACCCGCCGCGCTGTCGAAACCTACGACCGGGACAAAGAAGCGGAACAGATGGCCGATTCCGCCCGGCAAGCCGTCGTCAGCACCGGGCTGGCCGGCGTCGGCGTCGGGCTGGGCGTCGCCATCGCCATCGCCGCCCATGTCGTCTGGGTAGATGTGACCGGCATCCTGGCCGGTATTGCCGCCGCCACGATTGGGCTGCTCATCTTGCCCGCCCGCCGCCGCCGGGCCAAGCGGGAATTGGAGGAGAAGCTGGCCGCGCTGCGTAAAAAGTTAATGGGCAGCCTGACGGAACAGTTTGACCGTGAAATGCGCCGCAGCGCCCAGCGCATCGCCGACACCGTTGCCCCGTTCGGCCGTTTTGTGCGCGCCGAACAGGATAAAATCAACGCTCAACGGGATCAGCTTGTGGAGTTGGAAGCGCATGTCGTCGGCCTGCGGGCGCAGTTGCAGGCGGGGGAGCAGAGGTGATGGGGGGAACGGGTGAAAAGGTGAATTTACCACTTGTCATTTGCCGCTTAGGGTTCGCTCGTAAACAACTTTGTAGTTTGCTGGTAATTAGTAATTGAGTAATTAGTAATTGAGTAATTGAGTAATTAGTAATTGAGTAATTGAGTAATTAGTAATTGAGTAATTAGTAATTAGTAATTGAGTAATTAGTAATTAGTAATTGAGTAATTAGTAATTAGTAATTGAGTAATTAGTAATTAGTAATTGAGTAATTAGTAATTAGTAATTGAGTAATTAGTAATTAGTAATTAGTAATTGAGTAATTAGTAATTAGTAATTGAGTAATTGGGTAATTACCAGTTACCAATTACTCAATTACAAGTTTCCAAACGCCAAAGTTATAAACGCGCGCTCCCTTATTACTTTCCCATGATTGTCTACAAATTGGATGAGAACGGCCGTATCGTCTGGCAGTACCCGGCTGAGGTTTTAGAATGGCTGCCCAACGGCGTGCGGCTGGAGGCGTTTTTCAACCGGGATGCTATGGATTTGGGCTTTGCCACATTCAGGCGGGGCGACCGGTTTGTTGAATATTTTTATACCGACCGCTGGTACAACATTTTTGCCGTCTACGACCGGGATGATGGGGCATTGAAGGGGTGGTACTGTAATGTGTGCCGTCCGGCAGTGGTGGGGGAAACGGCCGTTCGCTGTGAAGACCTGGTCCTCGACCTGTGGGTCACTCCCTCCGGCCAGACCACGATTCTTGACGAAGATGAATTTGCCGCCCTCAATTTACCTGAAGCAGATCGCACGTTGGCCCAGGCGGCTTTACACGACTTGCTGGAACTCTCCCGCAGCGGCCTACCCTGTTAAATGCAAAACGCCCTCTCATTGGAGAGGGCGTTCAATTTTAGCAAATCCCAGGGACGAAACGATTATTGGCCCAATCCTTGCAGCGCGCTTAAGCCAGCGCCGGCCGTCAAGCCAATAGCGCCAAGTACGGCTGCAACAATCAAGCTGACAATGAAAACAGCCACCCAACCAATAACAATGGTAAAGATGGCCTTCGTGTTATCAATGTCCAGGCCCTGCCGTACAGCAATAAACCCAGTGGCAATAGACCATATCCAACCAATAAAACTGCCACAAACTGGAATAATTGCCAGGATACCAGGCGCCTGGGCAAAGCCAATCACACGCAGCATTTCACCCATTGTGGACTGCCCACCGAAAAACTGTGTCCCGACAAAATAAGTAACGGCCGCCCATACGAACCAACCGATGTAAGCGGTGAGCAGCGTTTGCAGGAAACTGCCTAGAAAACTGCCGCCCATCATTGCGTTGATCCCGCCGCCAATCAGACCGCCGACAACGGCGACGACGCTGACAACAATCGCCGCTTGACTGGTCGCGCTTTCATCCGCCTCAATCTCTTCGTAAGTATTTACATCTAACTTCAAGACACCAATCACTCGATTTAACATTTTGCCTCCTAAAGCATATTAAAAGTCGCCAATATGGACGACAATGACCGCCACGCACATTAAAATAAACACACTAACCGCCAGATGGTTGCTAAATCTACAGGCTAATAATTTGCCGGATCACCTCCTCATGAAGGGTAAGCGATTGTACGCCGCTTTTTGCGCCGCCGGTAATAGCGGATGAAAAAGATAATCAGCGCCAGAGCAGCAAGGCCAGCCAGAAGGGGGAGCAGGATGGAGAGTAGTGAGATGAAGAAAGCGACAACATCTTCGACCAAGCTGACAAACCAGTTGCCGGTGCCGGCGGTAACGGCCGTTACCACCGGCCGCGTCACCCCTTTCGCCGCGTGAACGCCCCCGGCCAAAATCAACCCGGCGGCCAGGGCCAGCGCCGGATGAATGTCGGTGATAACGTTGGCGTTGGCGGCGAACAGAATCGCCCCGGCCGTCGGCCGGATGAAGGTCTGGATGCCGTCGTTAATCGTGTCTACAGCCGGAATTTTGTCCACCGTTATTTCGATGAGCAGTAAAACTGTCAGGATGCCAATCGCCCACCAACTGCCCATCACATGATACGGTTCGGATAATTTTAGAAGGGGGGAATTCAGGGGAAAACGGGCCGCCAGCGCCACCATCAATAACGGGATGTACGCATTTAAGCCGGCACTGCTGGCCAATCCAAAGGCAGCGCCGATGCTGCCAAATGCTTGAATCATAATAACCTCGCAGTTCTTTTGAATTGTAGGACGAAATTTGTAAATCTGCTACCGAATTCTGTTTTCACGGATTGGCCTGCCACCACATGGTACGGCCGTCACTCACCGCTTCAATCGTCCCCAGTTCATCCGTCCGCAAGATGGCCGCGCCCACATCTTGCGCCCTTTGCAGCATCTCCGGACTGGGATGGCCGAAGTTGTTGTCTGCGCCCACCGAGATGACAATAATTTGCGGCCGGACAGCTTGTAGGAAAGGCATACTGCTGGAGCCATTAGAGCCATGATGCCCCGCCTTGTAAACCAGGGACACAAGCGGGTCGTTCCGCGCCAGCATTGCCTGTTCCGCCCGTTCCTCCGCATCGCCGGTCAGAACCAGGGAAAAATCACCATAAACCAGCCGCATGGCAACCGAGTTTTCATTGCGCTCATCAGGCAGTAATTCGGCGGCGGGATGCAGGATTTCCAGCCGCACACCATCCTCAATGGTGATGGTTTCCCCGGCCAGCGCGCGGTGAATGGGCGTTTCCGACTCGGCTGCTGCCGCTAACACCGCATCGTAAATCGGTGATTCGCCCAGCCCTTGCCCGTTGGTGATCAGTTGATCCACGCGGTAGCGTTCAAACACGCCCGGCAGTCCGGCCACGTGATCGGCGTCGGGATGGGTGGCAACTATGAAATCAATTTCCCGATCCCAGAAAGGCATTTGCCGCCCCAATTCGTCGTTGAGGATGCTGGGGTAATGGCCGCCGTCCACCAATATCTGCCGTCCGCTGGGGGTCTGGATGAAGGTGGCATCCCCCTGTCCCACGTCCATGAACACAACATGTAACTGGCCGTCGGGTTGGGTGACGCGCCAACTGACGGTGAGGAGGGCGGCTAACAGACTGATTCCAAGCGCCAGCCGTTGGGTGAGGTTTTGGCGAAGAACGGCCGTTACCCTTCCCCTTTTCTCCGGTTCCTGCTTCGCCAGCCAAGTGACAGCCCCAATGACAACATAAATGACCACAATGCCGCTCGTTGCGACGTGGATAGGCACGGCCGCGCCGGGTACAGTCGCAAACAGCCTGACTAATTCAATCGTGTAAGCCAGAAACAGCCAGGCCACCCAGCCAAACAACTGACCAATTGCTGGAACAACCATTCCCGTCAGCGCGGCCAATCCGCCCCAAATCATTACGCCGGGCTGGGCGGGCAAAATCAGGGCGTTGGCAGGCAGGCTGATGAGCGATAGCTGGCCGAAATAGGCTGCCATCAATGGCAGCGTCAACACCTGCGCTGCCAGCGTAATCAAAACTGATTCGCTGATCAGCCCCATGACGGCGCGCACTGTATCTCGGTTGAACCAGCGCAGCAGTCTCCGGCGTGTCCAGCGGGTAAAGGGATCGGCGTACAACATCAGCCCCAATGTGGCCGTAAAACTCAGTTGGAAGCCGACATCCAACAGGGTGAACGGCCGTAACAACGTCATGATAAACCCGGCCAGGAAAAGGGAAGCGTAAGCAAAATTCGGCCGTCCCAGCAAGCGGTTGGCAACGAGATAAATGCCGCCCATAATCGCCGCCCGTACGACGGAAGCATCAGCCCCAACGAGAAGGGTATATCCGGCTACGCCGGCCACAGCAAAACCAACCGCGCCCCGCCGGGAGAGGAAAGGGTCGCTGACGCTGACCAAAATGGCAATCAAAATAGCAATGTTAAACCCGGAAATGGCGATGATGTGAGTCAGGCCGGTTATCCGGAATGCCTCAGCCAAATCGGGCGCGATGCCGTTATCATTGCCCAGCAAAATACCGCTCAACAGAGCCGCTTGGGGATCGGGGACGAGGCGGTTGACGGCCGCCTGCGCCTGCGCTTTGAAAGCAAAAATGGCGTGGTACAGGAGGCTTCCTTCACCTTCCGCTAGAATGGTCACATGGGGCGTATTAAGCAGACTGTAGATGTTTTGCCGGGCCAGGTAATCTTTGTAGCTAAAATCTTCCCATTCAGGCGGGGTCTCTAACCGTCCCTGTAATTCTAACCGTGTACCGTAGGCGATGATCGGAAAGCGGAAAGTACGCACGAGGATGTCGCCGGTCACAGGCTGCGGGGTTCCATCAGGTAAGGTCAGGCTGTCAACCCGTACCCGCAGATTGACGAAACGGTCGCGGACATCGGGTTCATCTACGACCAGGCCGGCGAGGGTGAGTTTATCGGCGTCGTTATAGTAAGCGATGTGGCTGTTGTTAAGAGCGGGAACGGCCGTTACATACCGCGCGCCTCCCAGTCCCATGGCGACAATCCCGGCCAGCAACCAGCGCTTTTGCGAACGCCACCAAGTCATAATGGCGATCCCGGCGCCACCCCCACCGATGACAGCCAACCAACCCGCCAGACTCAACGATAAGCCCGACGCCAGCAAAAGGCCAACAAACCAGCAGATGCCCAGATAGACAACGATCATTTTGGCTTTCTAACGACTTGAGTTCACTGAAAAACGAAGCGCCCAGCCCCGCGTCATCTCCTCGTTCCACGCTCCGCGTAAGGCGATTTTCAAAATCGCCCTACACTGGAAAAAATAAAAACGCCAGGGTACAGTTACGAAAAAAAGGTTGATTTCACCGCAAGGTGCAGAGAATTTCTCTGGTCGTCCGCAACATTTTTGACCCCACAAATTTCCCATGACGCTAGTAAGGTTGAGCCACTACCCTGGGTCTGTTACAATTTAATAGGTTAAGAGGTGTCAAGATTCATTTTTCTCAGACACATAGTAGCAATGAAACGGGTTACAGAGCCAATACTCTAACCCAAAACCCTACTAAAGGGAAGGTGTATGAACAACCCAGATACCTATCGCATTCTTGTCGTAGATGACAGCACCCTGGTTTTACGATTGGTCGCTAACGCTCTAAGTGATGCCAACTTTGAGGTGTCTACAGCCTTATCTGGCGAGGAAGCATTGGAACTCATTAACCGATATGGCTTACCCCACCTGGCATTAGTAGATATTAATATGCCGCCGGGCATGGATGGCTTTGAGTTTTGTGAAGCGGTTCATGAGTACAGTGATTTACCCATTATCATGTTAACGGCCGTTGCTCATGAAGATACCATTATTCAGGCGATTGAACAGCACGCCGAAGATTATATCACCAAACCATTTAATTCTGGTGAACTGGTAGCCCGTGTACGCCGGGTCTTGCGCCGTATTGGCGACTTTGCCTACACGTTATCCCCCGTTACTCAGGTAGATGATCATTTGTCAATTGATTTCCCCGGGCGTAAGATCATTCTAAATGGTCAAGAAACTTCCTTAACCCCTACCGAAACCAAATTACTTTACGTTTTGCTGCGTTCTGCCGGCAGGACGGTAACCAATGATTTCCTACTGCGCCGTTTATGGCCTCTGGAAAGGGTACAAGAAGATCGTTTGCGCGTCTATGTCCACCGTTTGCGCCGTAAGGTTGACGAAAAAGGGGCTGAGCAGCAATATATCACCTCTGAGCGGGGTATTGGCTACTCATTTGTCGTCCGTCCTCGCACATCCCCGCAACCATAAAGATTTTAAGATTACTAAGGCGACGTTCGTAATTAACTTGGCGCTTTGGTAATCCGTAAACCGTTATCCGTGACGGAACACGGATACGGTTTACGAATATTTCCGAACGCTTCCTAAGGCATCCTCCCGGAGGTTCACGAGTGGTTAGCTGGTTTTGCCAGACTAATCTCCGGGAGGGTTAGTAGTTATAAAAACTCAACTTGCAGACTTGCTGAGAAATCAGTACCATTTTATATATCAAGCTTGTAGTGATTGGATACATACCGGGTAAAAACAAACACACATTAGTTGTGCTGAAATACGCGGCGTGGTTCATTTTTGACAAAATCATCTTTACAATTAGATGTGGATTGGAAATCCACATCTAATACCAAAAGTGCGTTGAAACGCGCTAAAGACCCGGTTTGAGCGCATTTCAACCCGTTTTCAACGGGTTTTTTGTCTC
>JAJRYT010000018.1 GCA_024275635.1 Chloroflexota bacterium
GCCACAAATTCAGCCGGGACAACGCCACAAAACTTCATCGTCACCGTCACGGAAGCGCCAGCCATCACCTCGACGCCGGTCACGGCCGTGACCCTCGGCCAATCCTACAACTACGACGTAGACGCCAGCGGCTACCCCACGCCAACCTTCTCTCTGACCGCCAAGCCAACAGGGATGACGATTGATACCAACACGGGTGTCATTACCTGGACGCCAGGGGCGACGGGGGATTATGCTGTAACCGTGTCGGCCACAAATTCAACCGGGACAACGCCGCAAAACTTCACTGTCACCGTTACGGAAGCGCCAGCCATCACCTCGACGCCGGTCACAACAGTGGGCGTGGGCCAATCCTACAGCTACGATGTAGACGCCAGCGGCTACCCCACGCCGACCTTCTCCTTGACCACCAAGCCAACGGGGATGACGATTGATACCAACACCGGCGTCATTGCCTGGATACCGGGAGCAACGGGGGATTATGCCGTGACCGTTTCGGCCACTAACTCAGCCGGGACAACCCCGCAAAACTTCACTGTCACCGTTACGGAAGCGCCAGCCATCACATCTTCGCCGGTCACAACAGTGGGCGTGGGCCAAGCCTACAGCTACGATGTAGACGCCAGCGGCTACCCCACGCCGACCTTCTCTCTGACCGCCAAGCCAACAGGGATGACGATTGATACCAACACGGGTGTCATTACCTGGACGCCAGGGGCGACGGGGGATTATGCTGTAACCGTGTCGGCCACTAATTCAGCCGGGACAACGCCACAAAACTTCATCGTCACCGTCACGGAAGCGCCAGCCATCACCTCGACGCCGGTCACGGCCGTGACCCTCGGCCAATCCTACAACTACGACGTAGACGCCAGCGGCTACCCCACGCCGACCTTCTCTCTGACCGCCAAGCCAACGGGGATGGAGATTGACGCCAACACCGGCGTCATTGCCTGGACGCCGGGAGCAACGGGCGTTTTCACCGTGACCGTTCAAGCAAACAACATGATTGCCGCCAGCGCCTCTGGCGCAGTTGTTAATCAATCCGGGCGTGTCGTAAACGGCCGTTACCCGATTCCTTCATTGGTCATGCTTGGTTTACCGGCAGCGATGACGGTTGATTCACCAATCATCACCCCCTGGTCATTGGATGTTGATGGGTTGATTCCTGCGATGCGTGTTGTGAGTGAGTTATCGCCGGGAACGGCCGTCCAAAGTTTTACGATAACAGTTAACCAATTTGCCGTTTTTCTGCCACTAGTTATCAGGTAAACTCCCACAGGTATGGAACCACTGACTGATTGGCCTCTCCCACCACCGGACGTGGTCCTGCGACCGCAAGATTTGCATATCTGGTTGGCTGCGCTGGATGGGGCAGCCAATTTATGGCCGCCGTTCTGGCCGCTGCTCGCGCCTGATGAGCAGGAGCGCGCCAACCGCTTCCACCGAGCAAAAGATAAGAACACATTTGTCACAACACGCGGTATCCTGCGGGTGTTAATCAGCCGTTATCTGGCTGTTTTGCCCGACCAGATACAGTTTACCTACAGTAAGCATGGTAAACCATCCCTGATGTCTGCGCCGGAGACGAGAGCGCTCCAATTTAATGTAGCCCATTCGCACAACCTAGCCTTATTCGCTTTTTGTTATGACAGTGTCATCGGGGTGGATGTGGAAAAAATACGGCCGTTTCCCGACGCTGAACAAATCGCCGCCCGATTCTTCTCTGATCACGAAAACAAAACATTCCAGACAATACCGGCAGCACAGCGGTATGCGGTCTTCTTCCACGGCTGGACACGCAAAGAAGCATTCATCAAAGCCCTGGGCGAGGGTCTATCCTATCCGCTCGATCAGTTTGATGTAACTTTGTTACCAGGGGAATCGGCGCGTCTTATCCAAATTAAAGAAAGCAAACTCGAAGCGGCTCGTTGGTCACTTTATACATTGGCTCCGATGCCGGGCTACATTGGGGCAGTGGCCGCAGCAGGACAAGATTGGGCGCTTTCCTGTTGGCGTTGGCCTGAAACCTGAATGATAGGATTTATTCCAAAGATTATCGGAGTAAACATCCATACGCCAAATTATTTATGGCAAGCTACTAACTATTATGTACAGTTCCGCTCAAGACGGCCAGCGAAGGGGGCGACACTGCAAAATGGTTAGTTTGTAATCTGGCGTGGGGATGTTCAGCACAATTTCAAGCGAGAATTCAATTTCGACGGGGATTTTATATCCTTTCTCCAACCGCATGAGCGCCGTGCGGATCAGTTTGATAAATTTCCAATCCCGTTTCAGATAATCAAAATTAAGAACAAATTGATCAGTTGGCGCAAGCGAATCGGTGGTTGTGAACGATTCCAGATGGTCGCCTCTATCCAGGGAAGCTACATAAGGCAGAAAAGGGAAATCTCTTTGCAAAATTTCTTGGAGGGGAACCGTTTTTAACTGGTTTGTTGCCAAATCAATCAAGTCCACAAATTGTTGGGCATGTTTAGGGGCGGCAGCTGCATCATTCGCCTCAAGCTGCGGGTGACTGAGTGGAATCCAGTACGAACCATCTGGCTGTTCAATGTTCGAAATGCGGGTCCCCAATCCCAGGACAAGCTGCAACAGGCCATCTTCTGGGCGAATTTGCGGTGCCCAGCAGTCGAAGTTTTGACTGAAAGCTACACCAGAGATCAAGGGGAAAAAATAACGGCCGTATTGTTGACCGCTTACCTGCTGCAGCAGCGCCGCCATCCGCTCATCATAATCGAGCAGCCCATGTTCGCGCCGGTCAACCATTGCATCTGGATTAAAAATACTGGCAAAAACACGGCGCACGCCATCTAGTAGATCCCTTAGATTTTCTTTCTCGCTCCCTTGATTAGGGCAAAAATAACTCTCATACCGGCCCGAAAACGAATAGCTAAAATTATCCTCCAGCAAACTGGACGAACGTACAATCAAGGGACTCTTACCAATACGCCGCAAATATTCACGCAGCGGCTCAACAAAACTTTCCGGAAATTCGCCCTGCAAAAAACTGGCGGTAATATGAGGATATACTTGCCGCATTTCAGCCACAGGCCGATATTTCTGATTCACGAAATCTTCCAGCCCATTCTCCAAAACAAATTCATAAATAACTTCAGAGCCAATGTAATGAGAATCCGGCATATCTACAGAGAGACTAATATCTGGCCCAACTTCCGGGTCTGTCTGTTGCAAAATTTTCCAGGCTAACAACATACCGGCCGCTTTCCCCCCAATTTTGCCCGTGCCAATCAAACGCCGGTAAATATAACGCAAATCCGCCACATTCAGAACCTGCCGGGCCAAACCAATAAACGGTAAATGCGCGCTCATCAAGCGCCGGATCAACACCACTTTAATTTCTTTCAGATGATGTTGAATACGTTCCCGCCCCTGTAACGACATCTCTTCAAAAATCTCGCCCTGTTGGAACAACATTTCCCAGGGCGATATTTCGGGATTGAACGTCAAACGGATAGGAAGAACATCTGCTGGTTGATCATACAGGGCTTCCTGAATGATTTCATCCAGAAGGGCGCCGCCTAAATTGCTGGCAAAATAAGCATCGGTATGTACATCGCGTATGCGTTCTTTTCGTTTTTGCCAAGTAGACTCCTCCTCCAGTCCCGATGGATCGCCCAAGCCCTCCCGCACTCGTGATTTAATAGCTAACTCGCTTACCTCGTGCTCAAAACTAGCCGGGTTGATAATGCCGCGCCGGAATAACTCCTCACGCATGCGCATTCGGATTTTCTTAGACAAAATGGGATACTGCGCCAACCGAATATAAATATCAATAGCTGGCGTGACGCTTCTTAAGGGTCCGGTTCGGCCACGCTTTTTCATGATAAGGCATTATAGCCCGGATTCAAGCTGACGATAAGGGTTTCCTCCGGCCGGATTTTTGCCTGGCGCTAAATCCGTAACAAAAGCAGGTTACACAACGTCCATTGGGAGGAGTTGATTCCGTATTCTTCTGAGATTGGGAGATTTTCTCTGAACTCTGAATCTCTGAATCTCCAAATTGGGGAGTTGTTCCTGAATATTTCCTTAAGAATGAAAAATCGGCATGGTTCAGAGGCCCAGAATTTAGGGTGACGCTTTGCAGGGCGATGTTGCAAATCGCCAAGAGAACGATTTACAAAATCGTTCTACAAATTGTAAAGCTAATTCGAAATCCTCCCCAAAATTATTCTCAATGCTGCCTGTTATGCAGTATACTTATGTGACGCTGGTATTTTGGTTATCAGGTAACAGCATCAACGAAATGCAGCGGCTCCGTATTCCGTAAACCGTTGTCCGTATCCCGTGACGGGATACGGATAACGGATACAGATTGCCAAGTTGATAATGATTTGAACGATTACCATATACCACTTGAAGGAGAAAAGTATGCCAAAATTATATGATCTGGCCCGGTTGGGCCAATCTGTCTGGTACGATAACATTCGCCGGGCGCTGATTGATTCCGGCGATTTACAGCAATTGTTAGATGACGGCGTGACGGGCGTCACCTCGAACCCATCCATCTTTGAGAAGGCCATTGCTGGCAGTGCTGACTATGATGAGGCCATTCAGACGTTGGTGGCTGAGGGTAAAAGTGTAACCGCAATCTATGACGCGCTGACGCTGGAGGATATTGGCCGCACGGCCGATTTACTGCGCCCGATCTATGACCAAACGGATGGCGTAGACGGCTATGTAAGTCTGGAAGTCAGTCCGGCATTGGCCCAGGACACGGCAGGAACGACGGCCGAAGCACGCCGCTTGTTTGCCGCACTGGGCCGCCCGAATGTGATGATTAAAGTTCCGGCTACCCCGGCGGGGATTCCGGCCATCCACCAGCTTATCAGCGAGGGGATTAACGTCAACGTGACTTTAATCTTCTCTTTAGCGACCTATGAAGCAGTGGCTGAAGCATATTTGTCGGGATTAGAAGCGTTTACTGGCGATCTGGCGTCGGTGGCGTCGGTGGCGTCGTTTTTTGTGAGCCGGGTGGAAACGGCCGTTGACCAGGCCCTGCCCCCCGATTCTCCCCTGCGTGGCAAAATAGCAACAGCAAATGCTAAAGTGGCTTACGGCCGTTTCCATGACATTTTCAGCGGCCCCCGGTGGCAAAAACTGGTTGCCAAAGGAGCGCGCGTGCAACGGCCGTTATGGGCCAGCACCAGCGCCAAAAACCCCCAATACCCCGACACCCTCTACGTAGACGGCCTTATCGGCGCCGATACCGTCAACACCGTTCCCCCGGCCACCCTCACCGCCTTCCGCGATCACGGCACAGCTGCCGCCACCTTGGAGCAAGGATTAGACGAGGCACAAGCACAGTTAGCGCAGTTAGCCGACCTGGGCGTTGATCTGGCCGCCATCACCCAAAAATTGCAAGACGATGGCGTTGCCGCCTTTGCCCGAGCATTTGACTCCCTCCAGGCCAGCATCGCTGCCAAGCGGGACCGTTTGCAGACGCAGTGGCAGCCCATGACCGCGGAATTGGGCCGCTACCAGGATGTTGTAAACGCGGCCTTGCAAGAAATGCGCCGCCAATCCATCATGAAACGCATTTGGGCGCACGACCACACCGTCTGGCGGCCCGACCCGAACGAAATCAGCAACCGGCTGGGCTGGCTGCACATCGCCGGGATTTTGGCAGCGCAGATCGGCCGTTTGCAAGCCCTGGTTAACAACGTCAAAGCTGAAGGTTACACCGACGTACTGCTGTTGGGGATGGGCGGCTCCAGCATGGCCCCGGAAATGTTCGCTAAAACCTTTGGCGAAGAGAGTGACGGCCTGAATTTACAGGTTTTAGACAGCACCGATGCCGATGCGGTTCGCGCCAAAGCCGCCCGCTTCGATCCGGCGCATACCCTGTTTATCATAGCCACCAAATCCGGCGGTACGGTGGAAACCCTCTCCTTCTTCAAATATTTTTACAACCTGACGGCAGCCATGTTGGGCATGGAGAACGCCGGACAGCATTTCGTCGCCATTACCGACCCTGGCAGCAAGCTGGAGGCGCTGGGCGCGTTGTATAATTTCCGCGATATTTTCTTGAATGACCCTAATATCGGCGGCCGTTACTCGGCGCTCTCTTATTTTGGATTGGTTCCAGCAGTGCTGGTAGGCGTAGACGTGGCGACGCTGTTGGCGCGAGCGCAAACGGCCGCTTGTAATGCCGATGGCTGCAACTGTCCGGTCAATGGCGACAATTTGAGCGGCCGTTTGGGGGCCATCATGGGCGAATTGGCAAATGCGGGGCGCGACAAGGTGACGATTGTGCCTTCGCCATCCATTGCCGGGTTTGGCGATTGGGTAGAACAGTTGATTGCCGAAAGCACAGGTAAGGAGGGTAAAGGGATTCTGCCGGTGGTGGGCGAACCGTTGGGGACGCCGGATAAGTATGGCCGCGACCGCCTTTTCGTTTACCTGCGCCTGGTGGGTGACGCTGCCTATGACGCACAATTTGAGCAGTTAGCCGCCGCCGGGCATCCGGTGGTGACGCTGCATTTGCAGGATAAATATGATTTGGGCGGGCAGCTTTTCTTGTGGGAAATGGCAACGGCCGTTGCCGGGTATCGTCTCGGCATCCAGCCCTTTGATCAGCCCAACGTGGAGGCAGCCAAAGTGCTGGCCCGCCAGATGGTGGCTGAATACATGGAAAAAGGAGAACTGCCAGCCGGTGAATTTGCGCCGGTAACGGCCGTTGTCCTGCGCGAATTCCTGGCCCAATCTCAACCCGGCGACTACATCACCATCCAGGCATACATCCAACCCACCCCGAAAACAGATGCGGCGCTGCTGGCTTTACGCACTCACCTGCGCGATACCTACCATCTGGCGACAACCGCCAGTTACGGCCCCCGCTTCCTCCATTCCACCGGCCAACTACATAAAGGCGACGGCGGCAACGGCCTCTTCATCCAGTTCGCCTCCGACCCGGCGCAAGACACACCCATCCCCGATGAAGCCGGTAAGCCCGCCGCCACCATGACCTTTGGCGTCCTCAAAATGGCCCAGGCTCTCGGCGATGCCCAGGCTCTGCTGGACGCCCATCGCCGCGTTATCCGCTTCCACCTGGATCGGGACACAGTCGGCGCGCTGCGCAACCTGTCCAACGGGAATCCGTCGTGAAATTTGCAGCAAAGGTTTTAATTGCGGCTCTACCGTATAATGATAAACGGCAACTTCCAACTTTAGTCACTTTTCACTTTAGTCACTTTTCACTTGCGCCTTACCGCGCTATAAAACACGAAACACGGAAAAAACATCTATGACTCTTCAATATTGGTACATCTTTCCCCTCTCAATTCTCATCGCCACGACAGCCATGGCTTCCGGCGTTGGCGGCGCCACCTTTTTTGCCCCCTTATTTATCCTGGGGCTGCGCCTGCCGCCGGAAGTTGCCATCGGGACAGGCTTGCTAACTGAGGTGTTTGGCTTCGCCAGCGGCCTGATCGCCTACTATCGCAAACGACTGATTGATTACAAACTAGGAACCAGTTTGCTCATGGCCACCCTCCCGGCAGCGCTGCTGGGAACCTGGGTGGCGGGCGCAGTGGAACCAGACGTGCTGAAGATTATTCTGGGCGTGGGATTATTTGCCATTGCCCTCAGTTTTTTGCGTGCGCCAGAACACGAAGATGTGCTCAACCTGGATGCGGCTATTGCCCTAAAGTATGGTGGGCCGCAGGCGCAAACCACGCTGGTAACAGCCGCCGGCGAGGAAATCCGCTACACCGTCTGCAACAAACAAGAGGGGCGGCTGATGGCTGGCATTGGCGGCATGTTTGTGGGCATGATTTCCACCGGCCTGGGCGAGATGAACGGCTATTTTCTATTGCAACGCTGCCGAGTCCCCAGTCGGGTATCCGTAGCCACCAGCGTTTTTGTTGTCGCTGTAACCGCGCTGATCGCTTCGCTGGGCCATTTCTATCAATTCGCTGAGATGGGCGGCGATGTGTTGAATACCGTGTTAAGCATCGTTATTTTTACCGTTCCCGGC
Source organism: Chloroflexota bacterium (assembly GCA_024275635.1). Classification (GTDB taxonomy): domain Bacteria; phylum Chloroflexota; class Anaerolineae; order Promineifilales; family Promineifilaceae; genus JACKCC01. Next base: position 8,018 of record JAJRYT010000018.1, read on the forward strand.
GTGATCATTGGCGGACAGTTAGGCTCGGCGCTTACCAGCCACATCTCGCAGCACACGATGGAACGCACGCTGGGCGTCCTGTTCATCCTGGTGGCGGCGCTGACACTGGGCGAGGTGATCCTTTAGCGAGAGCTAGAAGCTCTCGCTTTCGCTGTTATGATTACGACAATGATTTTTGACCTGGACGGGACGCTTGTTCAAACGGAACGGTTGAAGGCGATTTCGTATGCGCGAGCGGCAGTGGTTCTGCGCCCGGAGTTGTCGGCTGATGCAGGGGTCGCCGCGTTTAAGGATGTGGTGGGCTTATCGCGGCGTGAAGTGGCAACGGCGTTGTTGGAACGGTTTGGGCTGGCAGAAACGGCCGTTTCCCGCATGGCCGAATTCAATGTCAACACCCCCTGGCAGGCCTACGTTCAGATACGGCTGAGGATTTATACCGAGATGCTGGCCGACCCGGCCATGATTCAACAGAATCAATGGCCGCACAATGTGGCCCTGCTCACAGAAGCGCGCCGCATCTGCCGCCAGACGGCGTTGGCGACCATGTCTTACTGCCCGCAAGTCCAGCGCGTCCTCGACATTCTGGGCCTGCGCGACCAATTTGATTTTGTCGCTTCGCGGGATGATGTGGAGCGGGGCAAGCCCGACCCGGAAATTTACAATCTGGTGGCGCATCAGCTGCAAGTCGCGCCGGAGGTGTGTCTGGTGGTAGAAGATTCGCCCGCCGGCGTGCAGGCGGCGCTAGCGGCCGGGATGGCAGTGGTGGCAGTCAGCACGCCATTTACCCGAAAACGTTTACATAAAAGCAGGCTTTTGCCTGAGTCCCGCATTGTAGATGATCCCGCCCAACTGTTGCAGATTGTGGCAAATATTGTCGAAATGACGCGGTCGTGATGACAATCCTCTCAAATGAATGATGAAGGGAGGCGTTGTTGACGCAAAAGAGGATGGATAAAACGAATATGCGCCCGGATGCGCGGCGTGAAGAAGGAGCAGGCGCGCATGGTAACGAGCGTCATGTTGGGGCGGTTTAAGAGAGGCGCATGCACGCGCAATGAGTTGATGTAACTGTTGAACCGGGCGGTGAACACACCGATTTAATAATGAATTGTGAATTGTGAACGACGGCCGTACTTGATGTATCATCCGCCGGTTACAATTTGCCAGGATAGATATAATGGACAATGAGAGACCGATAACGATTGTGATTTTGGGCGCGTCGGGGGACCTGACGCAGCGCAAGCTGATTCCGGCGCTGTTTAATTCATACCGCAAGGGACGCCTGCCAGAGACAATTCAGATTGTGGGCTTTGCCCGACGGCCGTGGAGTCATGACGATTTCCGGGACAAACTGCTGGCCGGGATGCGTGAATTTGCCCCTGACAGCCTGGAGATGGATCAGTGGGAATCGTTTGTCCGCCAGGTTTGGTACAGCCAGGGAAATCTGGATACGGCCGTTGACTACCAAACTCTCCACACCTTCCTCAACCAAACTGAAGATGGCCCCACCAACCGGTTGTACTACATGGCTACAGCGCCCCGCTTCTTTGTACCCATCGTCGAGAATTTAGGCGCGGCCGATATGGTGGCTGAAGGTGAAGGCTGGCGGCATGTGGTCGTTGAGAAACCGTTTGGCCGTGATTTAGCTTCGGCTCAAGCCCTTAATAAGGCGATTCATACCGTTTTTCAGGAACACCAGATTTACCGTATTGACCATTATCTGGGTAAAGAAACAGCGCAAAATATCCTGTTTTTCCGCTTTGCCAACACGATTTTCGAGCCAGTTTGGAACCGTAACTACGTGGACAATGTACAAATTACCGTGACGGAGAGCGTGGATGTGGGCCATCGGGCCGGTTATTACGACCAGGCCGGCGTGATGCGTGACATGTTCCAAAATCATCTATTTCAACTACTCTCGCTCATCGCCATGGAGCCGCCGGCCTCATTTGAAGCGGATGCCGTGCGCAACGAAAAAGCCAAGCTGTTTGCCGCTATTCGCCCCATTAAGTTACAGGATACAGTTCGCGCCCAGTACGAAGGGTACTGCCAAGCCGAAGGTGTGGCCAATGACTCGCAAACGCCGACCTACGCCGCGCTGAAAATGTATGTTGATAACTGGCGTTGGCAGAGGGTGCCGTTTTATTTACGTTCCGGCAAGGCGCTGGCGGGGAAAAAGAGCGAAATCATTATCGAATTCCAGAAACCGCCCCATTTGATGTTTGACTTTGTGGACGATGCCGATTTTACGCCCAATATCCTATCGCTGTGCATTCAGCCAGATGAAGGGATTCACTTGAAGTTTGAAGCCAAAGTGCCTGACAAACTGGAAACGCGCTCGGTGGATATGGAGTTTCATTACCGCTCATCGTTCAAAGGCGAATCTATGCCAGATGCGTATGAACGGCTGCTGCTGAATGCCATACGCAGTGATGCGGCGTTGTTTACGCGCAGTGATGGCATTGAGGCGGCGTGGCGGCTGGTTGATCCCGTGCTGGAAGGGTGGCTGTCTTCATCTGACGCGCCGCCGTTGGCGCTTTACCGGCGTAAATCCTGGGGGCCAGCGGAGGCGGATCGGCTGCTGGTAAGGGACGGCCGTACCTGGCGCAGTGGTTGTGGCGGGCATGAGCGGTAATTGGGTAATTATGTAATTATCCAATTACTCAATTACAAATTACAAATTACCCCAATCTTTACCAAACGCCGCTTATCCCTCCGCTAAAATCGGATAATACAAAGACGGCCGTTTCCGTTCCACTGTCTGCTCAGCCGCATAGGCTACCCGTAGTAACAAATGCTCCTCCCAGGCGCGGCCCATCGCCTGCATCCCAATCGGCAGTCCCGCCGCATCGTAACCAACCGGGAAGGTAATCGCCGGTAAGCCAACGAGATTCCCCGGCACGATAAAACGCATCACTTCGGTAACAACGCTCAAATCAGACCAGCCCTGTTTTAATCCGCCGGCAGGGATGGGGGGCGCGGTGACGGCCGTTGCCGGCGTCACAATCACATCCACCTCTTCATAAACGCGGTCAAACGCGGCTGTCGCCTGCGTCCGAATCCGCTGCGCCTGCACATAGTCGCGCGAGGTAAACGCCAGTCCCAAAACCAGGTTAATCCGTGTCGGCGCGCCAAAATCAGATGATTTCGCGCCAAGATTATCCATGCTGGCCGCCATCTCCGACAAAATGGTGACTACATGCGCAATCCGCATTGCATCCAGCCCCGGAATTTCAATCTCGCGTATTTGCGCCCCCGCCTGCACCAACCTGTCCAGCATTTCATTGTTGGCGGCGACAATATCCGGCGTGGCATGGCTAAACCATTCCCGGTAAACGCCCAGAGTCAGGCCGCTCAAATCGCCGCTGTCCCAACCGTCGAGCGTGACCGGCGGCTGCTGCTGGCTCATCGCGTCCCGGGGGTCAGGCCCGGCGATGGCGGCGTAAGTCAGGGCCACGTCGGTCACAGTCGCGCCGATAGGGCCGAGATGGGCCACGCTCCAGCACAGCGGCGCGGCTCCATACTCGCTGATGCGGCCAAACGTTGACTTTAATGTTACCAGTCCGCAGTGCGCCGCCGGGACGCGCATCGAACCGCCGCCGTCGGCCCCAATCGCTACCGGGCAAAAACCGGCGGCCACAGACGCCGCCGGGCCGCTGGAGCTGCCGCCCGAATCATGGGCCAGGTTATACGGATTGCGTACCGTGCCATAATGGGGATTAAACCCCTCCGGGTTGATGCCAATTTCGTACATGTTGGCCTTGCCAATTAGCAAAGCGCCAGCCGCCCGCAGCCGGGCGACAACAGTCGCATCTTCCGTCACGGCCCGCTGTCCCATGAAACTGGTTCCCACGGTGGAAGGGTAGGGGATCTGGTCTATTTCGTCTTTGATGGCAATGGGGACGCCGTCGAAAAGGCTTAACGGCTTGCCGGCCTGAAGGCGCTGTGTGGCGGCGCGGGCCTGGGCCATTACATCTTCCCGGTTGATGGCGATGAAGGCGCGCAGGGGCGTATTGCCCGTATCGCTGGCAGCGATGGCATCTAGAATTTTCTCGGCGACGGCTTCGGGGGTGATGGTTCCGTCCCGGTAGGCGGCAGCGTAATCCTGGATGGTTTTGAAGGGGGATGCAGCGGCGGCGGGGGCGATGGCGGTTAAGTCGGGAGGAGCGGGGGAGACGGCCGTTTCCGCCACAAATGCCAGCGGGTGAACGATTGGCGGCGCATCCACTTGCATCGCCCGTAGTTTAGTGATGCCGCCGCTTTTGAGCAGATTACCCAGCAGTAACGGCCGTAGCGCCGGATTGTCTAAAGCTGCTACAAACAAGCGCAGCCCGATCCCGGTCAATCGCGGCAGCTTCACAGATTCAAGATCGTATTTCGTCATCTTTCCCTCGCCAGAGTCAGAAATCCGATTTCTTTGAGAAATCGGATTTCTCGATTATTACCGAGCCAACAAAAAATAATCGGCCAACGCATCATCATACCCCACCGGGATGTACTCACCCGTGCTGGGGATGAGCTGATATTCCCCTTCATAATCGCCCCGCGCCACCCGTTCCACCATTGCCACTAGCCGGTCTATGTCATCGGTGTTGTTGTACCAGCCAAAACTGGCCCGCACCATGCCAGGCATGTTCGACTTATCGCCGGCCAGCATTTGCTCGCGCCAGGCAGCAGCTTCCTCTTCGTTCAATTGCAGCAGATGAACGACGTAAGGATGGGCGCAAAAACAGCCGCTGCGCACGCCAATGCCGCCCTCGTAGCCTAAAATGGCCGCCAGCTTGAAATGGGAGACGCCATCTAAATTAAAGGGGACGACGCCCACTTTCTCGTGCGCTTTGGCCGGATCAGTTTCGCCGTAAATGGTCACGCCGGGGATGTGTCCCAATCGTTCCAGGGCATATTTGACCAGTTCTTCTTCATGCGCGGCGATGTTGTCCATGCCCACATCCATCAACAGTTGCGCGGCGACGGCCATCGCCACCGCGCCCACAACGTTGGGACTGCCCGCTTCGTCCCGATCGGGCATCCCGGCCCAGGTCACACTGTTCAACGTGACCACATCTACCGTGCCGCCGCCGACGTGATCGGGCGGGCTTTGCAGGAAAACCGACTTAGGGCCGATGAGCGCGCCGGTGCCAAAGGGAGCGTACATTTTGTGGGCGGAGAGGACGACGAAATCGAGATGTTCCGGGTCGTCGTCTGCTTTCATGTCTACCTGGCGATGGGGGGCCAGTTGGGCGGTGTCTACCAGGATTTTGGCCCCAGCAGCGTGGGCTTTACGGGCCAGCCGGTGGATGGGCTGGATAAAGCCGCTGACGTTGGAAGCGCCAGTGACAGCAACTAGGGCGATGCGGCCAGCGTAGCGGGCTAGTTGGTTATCAAAGTCAGACTCGTCGAAACGGCCGTCTGACTGTGCCTTAACATGGACTGCCTGGGCATGTTTACGCCAGGGCAGGTCGTTGGAATGGTGCTCCATCTGGGTGGTGATGATGATGGAATCGGCCTGTAGGGGGTAGCGGCTGGCTAACTTATTGAGCGCTTCGGTGCTGTTTTTGCCAAAGATAACGCAGTTAGTATCCAAATCAGCGCCAACGAAACGGCCGATTATCTCATGAGCCTGATCGTAAGCGACCGTACTCAGCCGGGATTTGAAGCCGGTGCCGCGATGGACGCTGGCATAGTAGGCCATGAACTGGTTGATAGCATCTAGCACATCTTTGAAGGCGGGCGTGCTGGCGGCGTTGTCGAGGTTAGTGTAGGGGACGGAACGGCCGTTTAACAGCGGCGTCAGTGTATCCAGCCCAGTAATACGATCACGTAAATTGATAGACGAACGAGTGCGAGTTGTGGGGGTCATCTACTGCTCCTTACTTGAGATTGGTTAATGATACGAGTTTAGGGTAGAAACATCAACCTAAAAACATGGCGGGGGGAGTACCTTAGCACTATTGTCATTTGGCCGGTATCATGTCAACAATAAACACTGAATAACGTGTGTGAACCCCATTACTGCTGAAGTGCGCCTGAGATCAAATCGTTTCACACACAAACGCAGCTTATGTTTATGGCACTTTAGTATCCATCTAATCCTAATTTATAATTGTTTAGCGGCCCATGTCGATAGGCTGTATCTTTATGCCTGCACCGTGCCACGCCAGGTAACCGTTCCGGCTTGAAGCGTGACGTTACCTTAATTTGATTAATTCGACGTATAAATTATGCCTGTTATGGTTGGATACTGTATCGGGAAATCCAATTCCCGATACACGCCCTATTCGAGTGGTGAATAAGAGGAATATTTTGTATGACTTTTGCTGAAAGAGATCTGAAAACCAATCAATACCCAATCTATCGTTTATGTATTCTCTTTATTTTATTTCTAGGAACGACGTTTGTTACTTACGCGCAATCATTGCCGGAAGTGGGGGGCACGGCCGTTACCGACTGGTCTACAAGCTGGTCAATGGCCGGGGCCAATCCCCAACGCACCTCCTGGACGGCCGAAGAAGTGCGCGGCAGTTTAGACCCGCTCTGGTACAAACCCTTCGAACCCTACATCCCCCAGCGCGTCCAAATCGTCGCTGCCAACAATCTGCTCTACGTCGCCACCTCAGCCGGGCTTTACGCCCTGGACGCCGCCACCGGCAGCACCGCCTGGGTATACCCCACCGAGATGCCGCTGGGCCACTCCCCCACCATCGCCAACGGCGTCGCCTACGTCGGCGGCTTCGACCACAAACTCCACGCCATCAACGCCCTGACCGGCGCGGGGATATGGACATTTGAAGCCGGGGCCGGCTTCCAAACCAACCCCCTGGTGGTGAACGGGTTAGTGCTGGCCGGGAACCGGGACGGCACCTTCTACGCCATCTATGCCGATGGAGCCAGCGCCGGGTAGTTGGCCTGGAAATACAAAACCGGCGGGCCAATCCTCTATTCGGCCGCTTACAAAGATGGCGTCGTTTTCTTCGCCGCCAACGACAGCCACGCCTACGCCTTAAACGCCGCCACCGGCGCTCTGGTTTGGAAATCGGTTAAACTGACCGGCGCGGGTTTTACGTCCTACTGGCCCGTCGTTTACCGGGATCGCGTCATTTTTGCTGGGAGTAACAATTACCGTTTTGCCAATAATCCCGGCCCTGGAACCCTGGTAGCGGTAGAGCGGGATGAGGTTTTTGGGACGAATCCCAGAGGCACACCTCTGGGCGCAGTCGGCACGGGCGCGGGCGATTGGGCCGCCGGAACACCTACGATTGATGCGACGGCCGCTTTGCAATACTTCGCCGCTAAACCCTGGCGCAAAACTGTCTTCGTGTTAGACCGCTTCACCGGCGTGGAGCGGGAAACAGCCCCGGTGCTCTGGGCCGGGAATGATGGGGGCGGCACGCGCTACCCGCCGGTCATCGGCGCGGATGACGTGCTGTACCAGCAAAATACCTACATGGCCGACGCCGCTTTCCCCGGCGGCCAGATTGCCGGTTGGCAGCCCGGCAACCATTTCATCAGTATTGTCTCTTCGGATTGGGGTGCGGTGGATGAACCTCATGCGGCGGCGGCCGGCGGCAACCTGGTGTATTGGAATTTGTGCTGTGACCGTCAATCCGGTTCGTTTGATGTCACGTTGCCCAACACGGTTGTGCTGGACAGATGGAATTCAGGCGGCAAAATAACGGGATCGATGGATAAAAACCGGGAATGGCTCCATTTTAATTACAACCTGCTTAGCCAGATTCCCGGCTATAATGTCCGTTTTTACAGCCCGCACAGTAAATTTATCAAGCCCTACGCAGCTTTTCGCGGCCCGGCCGGCGGCACGAATGGGATTTATGGCTTTCATGATGATGTCAACCCGCCGATTCCGTATAACGGCCGTCTTTACATGCACCGCAGCAATGCCATCATCGCCTTCGCCCCCAACGTGACCAGCGCGACGGCACTGCCAATGGCAACGGCCGTATCCGCTCCCCCCGCCAACATCACCCCCCCCAGCAGTAATGACCTGCGTGGGCTGTTGGCGGCCGAAGTCCAAAAAATATTAGACGCCGGTCATCTAAGACCCGGTTATGTCAGTCATGGCGGCTTTGACCTGTTTGGGCGATCCGGTTGCGGTGATGACATGGTGGATTACTGGCACACCTCCGCCGACACCATCGTGACCTTAATCAATGCCTTACCCTATTTGCCCACAACCATGCAGCAAGACGTCAAAACCTACCTGCAAAACGAATTCACCAGCTACCCGCCCTACACCTATAACAATGTCGGGTGGCGTGATGGCGCGGCCCGCGAACTATTCGATTTACCCCCGGAAGTCGCCGCCGATATGATTAACTTTGGCCCGGAAAAACAAAACAACGCCTTCAAAAGCAACGGAGGCTGGAATAATGAGGGCGTTTGGGGTCGAACCCCTTACACCTATTATGCTCTATGGAAATATGCCGCCACTTTTGGCGATGCCGCGGGGATTTACGCCGCCAGTAAAGATGGTCTGGCCACCACCGCCCCGCTCCCTTCAGACCAACTGTTGTTAAGCATGCCCTATGTGCATAATGCCTACATCGCCGGTTATATGGGCTTCTTAGAATTAGAAAATTTGGCCGGACAACCCGAATCAGCCAATATCAAAAACGAACTAAACCGATTAATCAACTTGCGGGTTAATAACTTTACCAAAGACTCGGCTTACGCTGAGATAGTTTCCTACTGCCGCACCTTGAATGTGTCTAGCAACTTCATGTTTCTGGTGCCGGATCTGGCCGAACAGCTTCGTACACGCGCCCTTAGCAAAGTGACCAGTGCGCTCAATGAATACAACGAAACAGCGCCGTACTGGTTTGTTACCCTGGCGGCCGAAGGGTATGCTGAAAATCCGACCACACTGCTTTATGATGCGCACAGCATTTTCATGGCCCGCGCCTGGATTCTCCAGGAGGATAGCGACAGTCTGGTCAATTATTTGGATGTACCCGCCTTTGACCGGGGCGATCTGTTTTTCATTGATAAATTGGTCGCCCTGATGGGGCAGCCGGGGGCCGGGTTTACGATGGGTGTGAATACGGCCGTTTCCATGTCCCCCGGCGAAACCCAAATCGAACCGGTGGAAATCACACATATTGGCGGGTTTACCGAAACAGTAACCCTAGAGACGGTCAGCCCCTCCGCCAACCTGTCGGTGACGCTGGATACGGCCGTCATCTCCGCTCCCGGTGGGCAACTGCACATAACACTAAAAGACACACACACGCCCCCGGTCCAGCCAGGACAATGGTACACTGTCCCCCTCACTGCTACAGCGGGCACACTCGTCCAAGCCGTAACCATAAACGTCCTCATCGGCGGTTCGCGCACCTACCTGCCGGCCGTCTTCAAATAGACAACCTCCCGGAGGTTAAGAGGTAAACAAATGATGCCTAAATTATGGCCGAGTAAGGCCTGGTTTATCGTTGTGTTATTCATCGCGGGTGTGATGGGGATTGCCAGGCACGCGCCGTCCTTCTTGCAAGCGCCCGACTCGGCCGCGGCGGCCGAGTCGGGCACAGCGCCGGTGCGCCGCGTCAACGTCACCTACACCAGCGCCACCGACGGCAGCATCCCCGTCCCGGATCGAGCGATATTTTGGTTCGGCAAAGTCGGCCCGACAGATAACAATTACACCGATACCCGTGTCATCTTCAATGATGACCAGCTCTTTGTGACCCTGCACATCTTCGACCGGATGCTGTTCTACAAAAAAGACCCCGCCGCCGCCGAGATGCCCGATTGGGACGCCGCCACCCTTTACCTGAATTTAGACGGCAACGCGGGGACGACCCCCGGCGCCAACAGTTACCGCTTCGTCGCCCAAACCAATTGGAACGAAGCGCGGGACGGCTACCAGGCGGCTTATCATTGGGATGGATCGGCCTGGGCCGCCGCTTCGACCCCATTCACGACAATTGACGGCTGGCAGGGCTTCGCCAACAACAGCGGCGAGGACAAGGGTTGGAATGTGACCTTCAAGATTCCATTTTCCAGCCTGGGCCTGACGGCCAAACCGGCCGACGGGACGGTGTGGGGAATGGCGCTGGCCGTCCACGACCGGGATGATGCGGCCGGGACGTTCATCCCCGACAAGGTGTGGCCGGAAAACGTGAACACGAGTCAACCGGCGACCTGGGGGCAAATCCGCTTTGGCCTGCCCGCGTATACGCCGCCGCCGGCTAATCCGGGCGGAGTGGTTACCATTCGGCACGGGTTGAACCACGCGGTCGTTCAAGACGGCCAGGTAGGCGGCGATGGTAACTGCGCCAATAGTTTGTGGCCGGATTTTTGGTCGGGGTGGGGCGATTTGAATTATGCCAGCGGCAATCCTCAGAAACGGATGGTGATTCAAAATCAATGGAATTTGGGGGATTGGCCCTGTTTTTCTAAATATTATGTGACGTTTCCGTTGGATGCGATACCGGTTGATAGGGCGGTTATTTCGGCGACGCTGACGCTGTATCATTACGGCAATTCCAATCAAGGCGGGCTGATCGATCCGTCTAATCCGCCCCAGCCGTCGCTGATCCAACTGCTGACGGTGGCCGATGATTGGAATGAGGCGACGTTGACCTGGAATAACGCGCCGCTGGCGGTGGAGAATGTGAGCCGAACGTGGGTTGACCCGCTGCCGACCGGGCCGCCTTATTTGAATGTGCCCCGACAGTGGGACGTGAGCGGGGCGGCGGCGGCGGCGTATGCGGCTGGTACGCCTTTGCGATTGGCAGTCTACTCGGCGGATAATGCCAAGCACAGCGGCAAGTATTTCCGCTCGTCGGACGTGGGGAATGAGGCGGTACGGCCGCTTTTGACCGTCACCTGGGGGTATGACAAGGGGTTTACGATGACGGTGACGCCGCCGCTGGCACAGGTGTCGCCGGGCGGCACGGCCGTTTTCACGGTTGACGTTCAGCCGACGGATGGGTCGGTCTCGTCGGTGACGGTGGATGTGGGGGATCTCGCACCGGATTTGTCGGCGCTGCCGGCGACACAAACGATCGCTTCTTTGCCGGGCGCGGTCACGTTTACGGCGACGGATTCGCACAGCCCTTCGTTTACGGCCGGCGTGTGGTACACGATTCCGGTGACGGTGACGGGGGGAACGGCCGTACAAACAACCACCGTCCAACTCCTCCTCAATGGGGGCCAAACCTACCTGCCCACTATCCAGAAGTAGCCACGAATTACACGAATTAAAAACGGCCTAATTTGTGAAATTCGTGGCTAAATCTTTCTACGGGAAGCCAACTACTGGGCGACGAACGGCCGTTCCTGGTTTACGCATCATACCGCCTGGGCTATAATCCTGCCACTGTCCCCCAGCTTTGTTCCGGCGGGGCAATCATCGAAAATAAGGAAGGAAAAGTATGCCCAAAGCACTCATCACCGGCGTGACCGGACAAGACGGCTCCTATCTGGCCGAATTTTTACTGGCGCAAGGTTACGACGTTGTCGGCATGGTGCGCCGCACCAGCACCATCAACTTTCACCGGATTGCCCACATCCAAGACCAGATCGAACTGGTCCCCGGTGATTTACTCGATCAAGTCTCCATGATCCACATCCTGGAAGAACACCGGCCGCAAGAAATTTACAACCTGGCCGCCCAATCCTTTGTGCAGACCTCCTGGAACCAGCCCGTCTTCACCGGCGAAGTGACAGCGCTGGGCGTTACCCGCATGTTAGACGCCATTCGCACCGTAGACTCCAAAATCCGCTTTTACCAGGCCAGCTCCAGCGAGATGTTTGGCAAAGTGGTGGAAGTGCCGCAGCGGGAAAGCACCCCCTTTTACCCCCGCAGTCCCTACGGCGTCGCCAAAGTGTACGGCCATTGGATCACCGTCAACTACCGCGAAAGTTACGACCTGCACGCCACCTCCGGCATCCTGTTCAACCACGAATCGCCGCGCCGGGGGATGGAATTTGTCACCCGTAAAATCACCCATCACGTCGCCAAAATCAAATTGGGGCTGACCGACGAACTGCGCCTGGGTAACCTCGATTCCCGGCGCGACTGGGGCTTTGCTGGCGATTATGTCAAGGCAATGTGGCTGATGTTGCAGCGCGACCAGCCGGATGATTTTGTCGTTGCCACCGGTGAAACACATTCGGTTGAGGAGTTCCTGACGGAAGCGTTTGGCTGTGTTGACCTGGATTGGCATGATTATGTGGTGCAAGACCCGCGTTTCATGCGTCCAGCCGAGGTTGATTTGCTCGTTGGCGATCCGTCAAAGGCGGGTCAGAAATTGGGTTGGGAACCAACGGTAATTTTCCCAGAACTTGTGAAAATGATGGTTGATGCCGATTTGAAATTGTTGAAAAATGGCAAAACCGCATTGTAGAGGAGGGGCAGAGCGGCGCTTTGCAACCTGGCAACTTTTTATCAGGAGGATGATTCGTGACGACGATTAAGTTTGGAACCGATGGCTGGCGGGCGCGTATTGCCGAAGCGTATACGTTTGATAATGTGCGCCGGGTGGCGCAGGGATTGGCCACTTATTTGCAGCAGGAAGGCGCGGCCGATAAAGGGGTCGTGATTGGACATGATAAGCGATTCCAGGCGGAACATTTCGCAGCGGCGGCGGCGGAAACGCTGGCCGCTAATGGGATTCACGTCTGGCTGACGCAGGGGGCGACGCCGACGCCGTCTATCTCTTATTCGGTGGTGGACAAGGGGGCGGGCGCGGGGATCAATATCACGGCCAGCCATAATCCGCCGGTTGATTGCGGCTTTAAGGTGCGGGACGCTAATGGCGGGGCGATTGCGCCAGCCGGGTTGAAGAAGATTGAAGCGGTGATACCGGAGGGAACGGCCGTATCCCACCTCCCCCTCGACGACGCCATGAGTGACGGACTTATCACCAAATTCGACCCCGACCCCGCCTACGTCACCCTGCTTAACCGGCTCATAGACCTCGAACCCATCAAACAAGCCGGGTTCACCATCCTGGTAGACCCGATGTGGGGCAACGGCGCCGGCTGGTTTCCTAAACTGCTCGCCGGGGGCAAAACTGTCGTCCACGAAGTACACAACGTCCGCAACCCCGTCTTCCCCCACATGAGCCGCCCCGAACCGATCCCGCCCAACGTGGATCACGGCCTCAATTTCGTCAAACAGGTGGGGGCCGATGTGGCCATCATCAACGACGGCGACGCCGACCGGCTGGGCGTGGGCGATGAGAACGGGCAGTTCATTGACCAACTGCGCGTCTACGGCCTGCTCGGCTACTACTTCCTGGAACTGTGCGGCCGGCGCGGCCCCATCGTCAAAACCATCTCCACCACCAAAATGCTCAACAAACTGGGCCAACTTTACAACGTGCCCGTTCACGAAACCGGCGTCGGCTTCAAATACATTGCCCCCAAAATGATGGAAGTGGGGGCGATGATTGGCGGCGAAGAGAGCGGCGGTTACGCCTTCCAGGGACACGTTCCCGAACGCGACGGCATTTTGGCCGGGCTGTTCCTGCTAGACATGATGGTGCGCACCGGCAAAAAACCGTCCCAACTGCTCGATTTGCTCTTCGAGAAGGTAGGCCCGCATTATTACGACCGGATTGACTCCCACTTTGAGCAGGCGCGCAAGCCGGAAATCCTGGCCAACGTGGCCGCCGCCCGCCCGGCGACCATTGGCGGCCTCAAAGTCACCGATATCGTGACGATTGACGGCCACCAATTCATCATGGAAGACGGCGGCTGGTTGTTAGTTCGTTTTAGCGGCACGGAACCGATCATCCGCGTTTACTGCGAAACCACACACCAAGCGCGTGTCCCCGACATCTTGAATGACGGCATGAAAATCGCCGGTTTGCGTTAAAGTCAGGAGAAAAATGAAGGAACAGAAAGCATTTCAGGATTATTATGCGGATGACGTGGCTCATTGTTATGGCTGCGGCCGTTTGAATGAGTATGGGCATCAGATTAAAAGTTATTGGGACGGGGAAGAGTCGGTGGCTCATTTTACGCCGGAACCGTACCACACGGCCGTTCCCGGTTACGTCTATGGCGGTTTGATTGCCTCCTTGATTGACTGCCACAGCACAGGCACAGCCGCGGCCGCCGCTTACCGCGCTGCTGGTCAAGAGATGGGCACCGAACCCTCCTTCCGCTTTTTAACGGCGTCGCTGCACGTGGATTATTTGAAGCCGACGCCGCTGGTCCCGCTGGAACTGCGCGGGCGGGTGAAGGAAATCAAAGGGCGCAAAGTGGTCATCAGCAGCACGCTCTCGGCTAATGGCGCGGTTTGCGCCACGGGCGAAGTGGTCGCCGTCCAGGTTCCAGAAGAGTTTATGGCGCGGCTGTTGGCTAAGTGAGTTAATTGGGATTGGAGACTGGAGATTGGAGACTGGAGACTGGAGATTGGAGATTAGTCTAATCTCCAGTCTCCCTGCCGGTCATTGCTTTGCCTGGGAATTGACGATATGTTGATTGATACTCACTGCCATCTGGATTTTGAGTGGTTTGACGCGGATCGGGACGCGGTGATTAAACGGGCGACAGCCGCCGGCGTGGGGCGGATGATCGTCCCGGCGCTGGATTTAGATAACGGTACGGCCGTTCTCCACCTCACCAACCGCTACGACGCCCTTTACGCCGCCGTCGGCGTCCATCCCAACTCAGCGGCGGGCTGGCAGGACAACTGGATTGATGACCTGCGCCGCCTGGCGGCCCACGAAAAAGTCGTCGCCATCGGCGAGATTGGGCTGGATTATTACCGGGACCGAACGCCAAAAGCGACCCAACAACGGGCGTTGGCCTTGCAGTTGGCGCTGGCGGCGGAATTGGAACTGCCGGTCATCATCCACAACCGGGAGTCGAATGAGGATGTGATTCGTTTGTTGGCTGCATCGCCGCTGAACGGCCGTTCCCAGCCCGGCGTCCTGCATTCATTTGCGGCCAACTGGGAGGTAGCACAGGACGCTTTGGCGATGGGCTTTTACCTCGGCTTCACCGGCCCGGTGACGTTTAAGAAAGCCGCTGAACTGCGCCGGATCGCCGCCCAGGTTCCGGCCGACCGGCTGTTGGTGGAAACAGATGCGCCGTTCCTGACACCCCATCCCTACCGGGGCCAGCGCAACGAACCCGCTTACGTCGCTTACGTGGCCAAACGCATTGCCCAGGAGCGGGGAGTAGAAACGGCCGTCCTCGCCCAACAAACCACCGCCAACGCCCTGCGCCTCTTTTGGCAGGCGGAACAGTGAACCCTCATCCCTCATCCCTCACCCCTCATCCCTCTCCTGACCTCTCCATCATCATCGTCAGTTGGAATGTGCGCGACCTGCTGCGGGCCTGTTTAAGCTCGATTGACGCCGGGTGCAGTCAGCTTGACCTGGAAGTGATCGTCGTAGACGGGGCGTCGGCCGATGGCAGCCCGGCGATGGTACGGGCGGAATTCCCTTGGGTGACGTTGATCGCCTGCGATGAGAATGTTGGTTTCCCGCGCGGGAACAATATCGGGCTGGCGGCGGCGAACGGACGTTGCCTCCTCCTCCTCAACCCTGATACCGAAATCATCGCCGACACCCTGCCGCTGATGGTCAACTACCTGGCACAACGCCCCGACGTGGGCGGGCTGGGGGCGCAGCAGCTTAACCCCGATGGCTCCGTCCTCTCCACACGCCGCCGTTTTCCCACCCTGGCCACCGCGCTTTTTGAAAGTACCTGGCTGGAACCCATTGCCCCAAAACGAATTTTGCGCCATTATTACGTCCTGGATGTTCCCGACGACGCTGAAACTGACGTGGATTGGGTCAACGGCGCTTGTTTGATGACCCGGCGCGAGGTTTTCGAACAGGTTGGCGGCCTGGATGAGGCGTACTTCATGTACTCGGAAGAGCTGGACTGGTGCCGCCGCATCAAGCAAGCCGGCTGGCGCATCGTTTACCTGCCGGCGGCGCAAATTGTGCATCACGTGGGCAAAAGCAGCGAGCAGGCGGCGACGGCGCGGCACATCAACTTCCAACGGGCCAAACTGCGCTACTTCCGCAAATATCACGGCCGGTGGGCGACGGCCGTTTTGCGCCTGTTCTTGTTGTTAAATTACGTCTGGCAGTTACAATTAGAAGTCGTGAAAGGATTGTTGGGCCATAAACGGCCGTTGCGCTGGCAGCGCGTCAAAGCCTATTGGCAAGTTATCCGCTCCGGTCTGCGTCCGGCAGGCTACTAAAGGGGTGTGTGTTTATAACTTTGGCATTTGGGAATTTGTAGTTGAGTAATTGGTAATTGGTAATTGGTAACTGGTAATTACCCAATTACTAATTACCCAATTACTAATTACCAGCCTACAAAGTCATTTACGGGCGAACCCTAAGAATAGGAAGGCAATGATGAAGAAAAAGAAGGTACAAGTTGAACTACCGTTGTCCATTTATCTTCTGTTGGAAGAAATTGCAGAGGCGTCTGGCTGGACGATGCAAGAGGTGATGGCGCAGACAATCAAAGCGGGGCTGCCGCCGTCATTAGGCAAGGTGCCCGAAGATTTTCATGATGGCCTGTTAGCGCTCAATAAAATGGGCGACCGGGATTTACTACGGGTTGTCGAGGGGGAATTAGAGGTGACCGGCAAACATTCGTCCGACTTCAAACTGCTGCGTAAAACGTATGCCCTGCGCCTCCTCAAATGGCGCGGCCATCCCGTCCCGCCGCCTTTTGAAGCGCTGGTGAGTTGAGACGGTGAGGGGATCGAACGCGAACGTGTGGTGATCGGTAATTACCAATTACCAATTACTAATTACCAATTACTAATTACCAATTACCAATAATCCCCCCAACCCGCTCTGATTTTTATGCGCATCGGCCTGATCACCGGCGAATATCCGCCCATGGAAGGGGGCGTGGGCGCGTTCACACAGGAATTGGCGCGGGCGCTGGTCGCCGCCGGGCATGAGGTTCACATTCTAACTGACAGGCGTGCCAGACCGCAAACGGAGCAGCGCCGCATCTCCGCTTTGCAGGAGCCGGTAGACCTCGGTTTTGCCCAACTGCATCCTCGTATCCGCCATTGGCGCTGGTCATCCCTGGCGGCCATTGCCGATTGGGCCATCCGGTACGAATTGGATGTGGTCAACATCCAGTACCAGGCGGCGGCTTACAACATGCGCAGTCCGGCCGTCAACGTGCTGCCCTGGCGGCTGAAGGGGGTGGTGAAAACGGCCGTTACCTTCCACGATTTGCGCGTCCCTTACCTCTTTCCCAAGGCGGGGCGGCTGCGGGAAACGGCCGTCCGCTTCATGGCCCGCCACGCCCATGGCGTCATCGTTACCAACGCCGAAGATTATCAGGCATTGCAAAGATTAAAGATTGAAGATGGACGGTTGCGCCAGATTCCCATTGGCAGCAACATTCCCACCCACCCATCCAGCCAGAGCGAAATCGCTGCCATTCGGGACAACTATGGTTTGACTGGGGCGGATTATTTGCTCGGTTACTTCGGCTTTCTCAACGAGAGCAAAGGGGCCGATACCCTTTTGCAGGCGCTGGCCCGATTGGAAGATAACGCCCATCTCGTCTTCGTTGGCGGGCAGACGGGCAGCAGTGACCCGGACAACAACCAATCGTTCGTCAACCAGCTTAAGCGGCAGATTGACGATTTGGGATTGGCCCGGCGCGTCCATTGGACCGGTTTTATGCCCGACAGACAGGTTTCGGCGCACCTGCACGCGGCTGATTTGATGGTGATGCCCTACCGGGACGGGGTTTCCCTGCGGCGGGGGACGTTGATGGCGGTGTTGGCGCACGGCCGTTCCCTCATCACAACAGAACCGGCCACACCCACCCCCGAACTCGTTCACGGTCAAAACGTCTACCTGGTTCCGCCCAACAACCCGGAAGCGCTCGCCCAGGCCATACGGGCGCTCAGCGGCGATAAAAATCTACAGCGCCGGTTAGAGCAAGGCGCGGCCCAGGTTGCCACTTTATTTTCGTGGGAGAAGATTGCGGCGGAAACGGCCGTTTTCTACCAATCCCCCGCATAATCAACCCGGTAAGGCGCCAAATCCAGCCGCGTCATCGCCCACTTCAACGCGACTAACTGCCGCATGTGCAGCAAATCATGTGCCGTCCAGGCCGCCAGCATATCCCCGGCCCTGATTGCTTTTCCCCAGGGCGCTTGAACCGATGTCGCCCAATCCAGTTCCTGGAGCGCTTCCAGCCAGGTCAGCGACCGCTGCCTTTCCCGTAAGAAATCCCCCAACGACTCGCTCAAACTACGGGCATTGTACTGCCGTTCCGTCACCCATCCTGGCGGGTCAATCGGCGGCCAGGACTGATCAGGCCGATGCAGAATCAAATCCAGGCGGACGCGGAAATCTTCCCGTTCCTCATCATATAAATGGTTGATAACCTCCAGGATTGACCACGAATCCGCATCCGGCCGCCACCGAGCCGCCTCATTGGCCACATCCTGCACCAGCAGCCGGATAATCGCTGCATTTTGCCTTAAGTGATTGATAACGTCATGGCGATTCAATAATTTCGTTGATTTCATTGAATAGTTCTCCAGCTTCCATTGCCAGCAGGCAACAATGTTGGCCTTGTTTGCGTAAAGTTCCTCCATTGGAAATAATAGGCAATCCTAACATTGATGGGGGTGTATAGGCAAAAAGCAGAGGCTGACTTCCCCATCTACAGCAGCGGTCCCCAGCGAGAATAGACGCGGGGAGCGCGGCAGCGGACAGAATTTACAGTAGGGTATCGCTCATGACAAAACAAAGTTCCCAAATGCTGCGCGGGGTTAGCCGTACCTTCGCTTTATCCATTGAACAGCTGCCTGGCGTTTTGCGCGAAGCGACGGCGAATGCCTATTTGCTTCTGCGTGTTTCTGATTGTTTGGAAGACCATGACAATATATCCGCCAATCGGAAATCGTACCTGCTGCGTCTATGGGCGGATGTGTTGGCCGAAAAGGAGCCGGTGGCCCGGTTAACGGACAGCATTATCGATTTAGACGGGAGCGATCCTGAAGTCCATGTTGCCCAAAACGCGGGGGTGATATTGGATTGGGTGCGGAATCTGCCGGCTGGCTTGCAAGAACCAATCCTGACCCGCGTGCGTCGTTCCACGTTGGGGATGGCCCGCTGGCAAGATCATGGCCCCTATGTTGAGGATGAGGCCGCCCTTGACGATTATATGCACGAAGTGGCCGGACGCGTTGGCTATTTGGTGACTGATCTTTTCGCCTGGTATTCGCCGCGGATTCGGGAGCGGCGCGAGGCGCTAATGCCATTGGCGCGGCAGTGCGGGCTGGCGTTGCAAATGGTCAATGTGATACGCGGCATTCCCAAAGATTACGAGCGCGGTTGGGTTTTTGTGCCCCAAACCTTTATGCAAGAGGTTGGGCTGACGCGGGCCACGCTTTTGGACTCCAACGCCCTTGAAAAATCATTATTAGTAATCAACAGGTTGGTAAGCAAAGCAGTCCGTCATCTGGATTATGGTCTTGATTATATTACGTTGTTTCCCCGCCGCTTTCATGGCATTCGCTTGTCGTTGATGTGGCCTTTTTTCTTTGCAGTGGCGACGTTGGATAAAAGCTGGGGCAATGCCAATGTGCTGTTGAGCGAGGCCAAAATTGGCCGCGACCAGGTTAAACATATCATTTTGCAGACGAAAGCTTTTGGTTGGTCGAATCGGTGGCTGGCAAATTATTACGGGGGGTTGATACGGCCGTTCTCCAATCCCATCTCTCATGTTGTGTAGGGAGGAAACGGCCGTTACTATAACATAACAAACCGACCGGGTTGGCACGGCCGTTTCCTAATCCTGTCTCTCCAGTTGTGTAAAAAAACACATTGTCATTTCGAGCGCAGCGAGAAATTTTGGTTCTTTAGGATTTCACGGGGTCGAGGAAAAAACCTGACACGAATAACACGAATGACACGAATAATAAGAAAATTCGTGAAAATTCGTGCCAGCAGAACTTTGGCAGTGAAAATCAATTCTCACTGCCTACTGTTCC